>CALLST010000095.1:0-5622 GCA_938011875.1 uncultured Collinsella sp.
CGTGATCGAGGTGAAGGGCGACGGGGACGGTAACGCCCGTGGCCTCGACGGCAGCCTTGACCATGTCGGCGCAGACCTTGAAACCGCCCATCCACTTAGCGGCACCAGCGGTGCACTGAAGGATCAGCGGAGACTTGGCCTCCTCGGCGGCCTGGAGAATAGCCAGGGTCCACTCGAGGTTGTTGGTGTTGAAGGCACCGAGAGCGTACTTGCCGGCCTCGGCCTTCTTGAGCATGTCTGCTGCGTTGACGAGCATAAAAGAAACCTCCTGTAAGGTTGCTCCGATAACGCCTGAGATTTTACCACGACATACCCGAGCATAAACGTTCGTTTGTTCACGAATACCATCCGATTGGACAATTTTTGACCGTTTGCCCCACAGAATCGACCCACTGGGGAAAATAGCTTGACGATTGAGCGGTCTTCGTGGTTCGAAAGACGGCTTCGAGCCTACATCTGCATAAACGGATGCTGCATAAGTTCGCGCGCCATCGTGGTCGAATCGCCATGGCCCGTCAAGCAAACGGTATCGGGCGGAAGCGTCTTGGCAAGTTTGGAGAGCGAGCGCATAATCGCCGCCTCGTCACCGCCGGAAAGATCGGTACGACCGTGGCTGCCCGGGAAAAGCGTGTCGCCCACAAAGGCGATGTTCCCCTGCTCGGTCGCGGCGAACAGGACGATGCCGCCCGGCGTATGCCCCGGCGTCTCGATCACCTGCAGGCAGATATCGCCCAATTCAATCGTATCGCCCTCGGCAAGCAGCCGCGTCGGCTCGCCCGGATCGGGCGTCTCAATACCCCACATGGCGCGCTGCTCCTCGATATTTGCGCGAGGCACCGTCACGTCCTTAGCGCACAACTCATATAGTGCGCTGTCGCCAACGACAGCTCGAACCCCGGCGACCCCGCCAACATGGTCGGCATGACCGTGCGTGCAGACAGAGCCGAGTACGCGAACCTCGGGATGCGCGGTGCGGATATGCTCCACAAGACGCTCGCCCTCCCACGCCGGATCGACGATTAAGCACTCGTCATTCGAAATCACGGCGTAACTGTTGGTCTGAATCGGGCCGTTGACGAGCGCCTCAATCGAAGCCGCGCCTCGGGGTGTCAGGTCCAAAGTCATACCGTCCATGCGCATGCCCTCCTTCTAAAATACGTTTGAGGCACCAAACGATGCCTCGAACGTAACCAATATCTATGATGCTGAGAGGCTCTCGCACCTACACACGGCGCTTGAGCTGAGCTCCGCCTTCGCCGGGCATAAGACGGCGAGCGTCGTAGACCGAATCGACACTGCTGATGGAAGCCAGCAGGGGATCCAGACCACTCGCGTCCGAGATCTCGACCATAAAGCGCAGGGTTGCAATACCCTCGCGGTTGGTCGACGTGGCGGCAGAAAGGATATTGCCGCCCGCATCGCCAATGGCAATGGTGACATCCTTGAGCAGGCCCATGCGGTCCAGGCACTCGACCACGATCTCGACCTGGAAGAGGGTGTCGGCAGCGCCGTCCCACTCCACATCGATCATGCGCTCGGGATGTTCCATAAGACCCTTGACGTTGGGGCAGTTGGCGCGATGCACCGAAACGCCACGACCGCGCGTGATGAAGCCGACGATGTCGTCGCCCGTCACGGGGTTGCAGCAATGAGCCAGACGGACCAGCAGGCCGCTGTTGCTCTCGCCCTTGACGATAATGCCGTTACTAGCGCTCTTGCCGCGCTTTTGCGGCTTGCGGTTGGAGCCGCGAGCGGGCTGCTTCACGACCTCGGCGATAGCCTCGGCCTTGGTGAGCTGTTCCTCGGGCTTGGGGTCCAAGATTTGCTCGACCTTATTGCCCACAGCGCGCGGGGCAACCTTGCCGGCGCCGACGGCGGCAAACAGGTCCTCGAGCTGCTTGAAGTTAAACTGCTCCGCCACGGCATTGAGCGCACGCGTCGAACGCGGCGTAGAAATGCCATAGCCACGCTTACGCAGATCCTTGGCCAGCATATCGCGACCGGCGGCAGCGTCGTCGTCCTTGGTCGCAGCGGCAAAATAGCGGCGGATCTTTGACTTGGCGGAAGGTGTCATAACGCTCTTGAGCCAATCGCGCGACGGCTTGGAACTCTTGTTAGTCAGGATCTCGACACGGTCACCCGTCTTAATCTCGTGCGTGAGCGGAGCCACCGCACCGTTGATTTTGGCGCCGACGCAGTGGTTTCCCACCTCGGTGTGAACGGCATAGGCAAAGTCGAGCGGCGTTGAGCCGGCACGAAGCGCCATGACCTCGCCTTTGGGCGTGAAGACAAAGATCTCCTGATCGAACAGATCGACCTTCAGCGAGTGCAGGTATTCCTTGGCATCGGTGATCTCGTCGGAAGCCGCCCAATCGAGCGAATGCTTGAGCCAGTTGATCTGGTCGTCCAAACGTTGAGCGTCATTGGTCTTGGAAGCAGACGATCCGCCCGACTTCTTATATAGCCAGTGGGCGGCAATGCCGTACTCGGCCTGCTCATGCATCTCGTAGGTTCGAATCTGAATCTCGAGCGGACGAGCCGTAGGGCCGATGACCGTCGTGTGGAGCGACTGGTAGTTATTGACCTTGGGCATGGCGATATAGTCTTTAAAGCGACCAGGCATGGGGTGCCACAGCGTATGCACCGCACCGAGCGTGGAGTAACAATCGCGCACCGAATGGGTAATAACGCGCAGCGCCACCAGGTCGTAAATCTCGGAGAACTCCTTGCCCTTGCGCTTCATCTTTTGGTAGATGGACCAATAGTGCTTGGAGCGGCCGTTGATCTGGAAGTCCTCCAGACCAATGCGGTTGAGCTCATCGGTAAGCGTCTTGATGGTCTCGGCAAGGTAGCGCTCGCGGACCTCGCGCGACTCAGCCACCATGCGCGCGATGCGCTGGTAGGCATCGGGCTCCAGGTAGAAGAAGGACAGGTCCTCGAGCTCCCACTTAATAGAGCTCATGCCCAGGCGGTCGGCCAAGGGCGCGTACACGTCCATGGTCTCGCGAGCCTTAAACAGGCGACGATCCTCGCGCAGGGCTGCCAGCGTTCGCATGTTGTGCAGACGGTCGGCAAGTTTAACGATGATGACGCGAATGTCCTTGGACATGGCGAGGAACATCTTGCGCAGCGTAAGCGCCTGCTTCTCGTCCATGCTGTCGACTTCAATGTTGGTGAGCTTGGTCACGCCGTCGACGAGCCCTGCCACGGTTTCGCCAAACAGACCCGAAACATCGGCAAGCGAGGTCTCGGTGTCCTCGACGGTATCGTGCAGCAATGCTGCGCACACCACATCGCAGTCCATCTTGAGGTCAGCCAGAATGATAGCTACCTCGACGGGATGGTTAATGTACATCTCACCCGAGCGCCGCTTTTGGTTGCAGTGCTTCTCGGCGGCAAAGCAGTAGGCCTGCTCAACCTTAGAAAAGTCGTCCTCATTCATATATTTGAGGCACAAGCGCTCCAGCTTGTCGTAGCTGTCCGCCATAATCTCGGGCGGCAGCTCATCGGCATGCTTATAGTGCTCCATCTCCGAAAACGGCTGGAGGGTGGAATCATGGGCGGTACGGGCTGCGGCATCCATCGAGGTCCCCTTCCCCTAGGCCCGCGGTACGATCGGGCGGTTAACTTTGGCTAGCATATCAGAAGCGCACGAATCGAGCGCCCAACTCCGGAAAGCCGAGAACTCCATGCGCGAGCGCAAGCCCTCCAAATAGCGAATTGACCTGCTCAATTGCACGCGGCCGGGGTTTTCGGCCATCGCGATGCGACGGGTGTCGTCAAACCCCGAAACGCGACAAAAACCAAGCTCTTCGAAGATTCCCAAGCCGCTTTCCACCGAGCGCTCGTCGACCGGCGTGCGAGCATCGATGGCAAGGCACATCTGCGCGATGTCGATATCGCTCGCGCTAAAGAAATCGTCCCCGGTCTTGCCGCGGTTGGAGCGCCACATGGTCTGCAGCGCGCGATAGAGCGTGACGAGCTCGTCGCGCTCGGGCGCATAGCAGTCGAGTAGGCGCTCGTTAATACGGGCGTCACGCGACGAATAGAGTAGATGGATCACGGCGGGTTGGCCATCGCGACCGGCGCGGCCGCTCATCTGGTTAAACTCAATGCCGCCAAACGGCATGTGATAGAGCACGACATGGCGAATATCGGGAAGGTTGACGCCCTCGCCAAAGGCGGATGTCGAGACGATGCAGCCGAGGCTGCCGTCTCGAAACGCCTCCTCTACGCGATGGCGGTCGGTGCGCGTAAGGCCAGCGTTATAGAACGCGATACGGGTCGCACAGTCGGGAACGCGTTTGCGTAGTGTCTTGGCGAGCGCCACGGACTGGTCGCGCGAATTGACGTAGATGACGGTCTTTTCCCCCGTCGCCACGATCGACACCAAACGGTTCTCGCGGCTCGCAAGATCTCGGTCGTCCTCGAGCTGCAGGTTCTCGCGCACCGTCTCGTCGACCACCGTGTGAGTGATCGGAAGCATGCGGGCAAGCTCGGCCACGACCGGAGCCGTCGCGGTGGCCGTCGCGGCCATAACGACCGGGTCGCCCAGGGCTTTGAGGATATCGGGCATGTCGAGATAGGCGCTGCGGTCGCCGCCCTTGGCAAGGCCAGCGTGGTGCGCCTCATCGATAACGACAAAGCCAATACGTCCAGAACGCGCGAAGCGGTCACGGTGGATAGACAGGAACTCGGGCGTCGTGAGCACGATACCGGTGCGGCCCGAAGCTAGGCCGGCGAACACGTCATCGCGTGCGGCCTCCACGGTCTCGCCGGTCAGCACGCCAACGCCAATGCCAAGCGCTGCCATCGTCGACGAGAGGTGATAGGCCTGGTCGGCAACGAGCGCGCGCAGCGGATAGACAAAGATGCTCGCACGCCCGCGAAGAACCGCCTCGCGCGCGGCATGCACATGGAAGATGAGCGACTTGCCGCGCCCCGTTCCCATAACGGCCAGAACACTTTGGTGATCGGCCAAGGCGTCGAGCGCCTCGACCTGCGCGCGGTGCGGCTGGTTCGATCCGATAAAGCTATGGATAAGCGAGCGCGTGAGCTCGGTATAGGAAAGCTGGGCGAGCGTCTCGCGTTTACGCGACTCCAGGCGCAGGCCGGAATCCGCCGGCTGCACGCCACGACGAAGCTCGCATGCCGGATCGTCGACGCTGGGCAGCATGGTATCGCGGACCAGAACATCCTTGACCATGAGCTTGGGCTTCACACGACCCTGCCAATGCTCGGCAACGGCCTCGAACACCAAGTCGACAGCGCTATCGCAGTTGATGAGCTTATCGATTTGCGGCACGCGGAACATAATGGCCGGCACACTCGCGGCGCCATCGGTCGCCACAAAGCGCATGTGCTCGCCGGTTTTACCCACCACGGCGCGATCACACATCGTCACGCCCTCGGCAGCCAGCAGCGGCACCTTATTACCCTGGCCAAACGGCTCAAGGCGGGAAATCTGCTCTATAGTCTCGATATTCAGCTCGGAAAGGTCGACCGTGGCGGCAACCTCGTCGATGTCTTCAAAGTCCTCGGCGGGAATCTCCGATAGCACGGCGGAAAGGCGACGACGGAATTCATCGAGCTTGGATGCCTCGATGGTCACTCCCACCGCAC
>CALLST010000096.1:0-1187 GCA_938011875.1 uncultured Collinsella sp.
AGCGATAGCCAGATCGGCAATCCAGTCGCCGTGGCTGCCCGCATAGAACGTGCTCTCGTCGATCTCGCCCGTCTTCTCGTAATGGTCGATACCATCAAAGAGGTTCTTCTCACGCGTCTCCTCAACCTCGTTAGCACGGGTGCGCTCGGGGTTGGAGTGCTCGACGAACTCCTTCTGCTGCAGGTAGTAGTTCAGATACGTGTTGGGCAGGTACTCCGGGAAGCACTCCATGATCTCGTACTCGCCCTTCCACACGCCCTTGTGGCGGATCGAGGTGAACCAACCAAAGTGGTTGAGGCCAAAGTAATCGTACTCAACATCCTTCTTGTCGATATCGAGCGCGGCGCAAACCACGTCGATGATCGCGATCGGCATGTCGCAGATGTTGATGATACGAGCGTTGGGACGCAGCACGCGGCAGCCCTCGGAGACGATGGCGGCAGGGTTGGAGTAGTTGAGAATCCAGTAGTCCTTCTTGGCGTACTTCTCAACGTCATCGATCAGCTCGACCATGGGGAAGATGGTGCGCATGCCGTAGGCAAGGCCGCCGCAACCGCAAGTCTCCTGACCCACGCAGCCGTGACGCAGCGGAATCTTCTCGTCCTGCTCGCGCATGGCGTAGCCGCCCACGCGCATCTGGGCAAACACGAAGCTCGCGTCGGTAAAAGCCGTCTTTTTGTCGGTGGTCACCGTGAGCTTGATGTCCAGGCCGAGGTCCTCGTGCAAAATCCAGTCCACGAGCACGCCGATCTTGCGCTGGCGCTCCTCGTTGATGTCGTACAGACGAATCTCGTCAACGTCGAGCTCGTCCTTGCGCAGGGCGATGGACTTGACGATGCCGGGGGTAAAGGTGGATCCGCCACCACACAGAGTAATGATCATTGTTTACTGCTCCTTCTCAATTGCGTTTTCGACCTTGTCGCGCATCTCGGCGACCTTCATGCCAAAGATGATCTGGATATTATTGCCGTTGCGGTTGATGCCGCTGTTGGGCACGTGGTTGATGAGGTCCTCATTGATGAGGTCCGGGTTCTTAACGTTCACGCGGAGACGCGTAAAGCAGTTCTCGAGCTCCTCGATGTTGTCCTTGCCACCAAGACCTGCGACCAGGTCGGCAATACCTGCATCGACGCCCTCTGCGGGAGCCGCGGCAACAGCGCCCTGCTTCACCGCGACAGACGCGGCGG
>CALLST010000097.1:0-1224 GCA_938011875.1 uncultured Collinsella sp.
GGGCAGGCACCTTTGTGGCGATTGGGTCCCAACGGCCCGTGCCTTGGTATACCATGTACGCCGATCACGAATACACCCCACACCGCCGCACAACCCAGAAAGGCCCCCATGGACACCACCTTCAGCCACATCAAAGCCGTGTTCTGCGATATCGACGGCACGCTGCTCACGAGCCAGCACACGGTGTCCCCGCGCACCGTGGCGGCGATCCGCGCCCTGCGCGAGCGCGGCGTGCTCTTTGGCCTGTGCACCGGGCGCGACGCCCACGCGACCGAGGCCATGTACGAGCTCTGGGGCATCGAAGGCCTGGTGGACGTGCTGGTGGGCTGCGGTGGCGCCGAGGTCATCGACCGCGCGCACGACATCAACGAGCTGAGCTATCCGCTGCCGGGCGAGACCATCGCGCGCATCTGCAAGCACATGGCGGACCTTCCGGCAACGCCCGTCTGCCCCCGAGACGGCGTGTTCTACGTGCCCGAGAGCAACGCGTGCGTCGAGCACCTGTCGCGCGTCGACGACGTGCCCTACCAGGTGGTCGATTTTGCCGAGTTGTTGCGCGAGCCGCAGCCCAAGGTGATGTTTACCATGGCGCCCGAGGTGATGCCGCGGGTGATTGAGCGGGCGTCGACGTTTGCCGATGACGCTGTTAAGGCGGCGGCTCTGCAAACCACGCAGCGGCTCTACGAGTTCATGGATCCGCGCGTGTCCAAGACGCGCGGCCTGGTGCGCGTGGCAGAGCTCAACGGCATGGAGCTCCAGAACATCTGCGTGTTTGGCGATGCCGATAACGACACCTGCATGGTGGCTGACGCCGGCGTGGGCGTGGCCATGGCAAACGGCAGCGACGCCACCCGTGCCGCGGCGGACTTTGTAACCGCGAGCAACGACGAAGACGGTATCGCGATCTTTATCCAGGAGCACCTGCTGTAGTACTGCGCGCTGGACAAAAACCACCACGAAGGGGACAGGCACCTTTGTGGTGGTTCGATCAGGCGTCCCGGCAACCGATTGCCGGGACGCTTATTGTTCCGAGGCGAATCGACGCGGTGAACAAACGACCACTCGCAGCCAAATATCGACCGTTCACAGATTGAGTAGGTTAAAACAAAATGTTGTACAAATAA
The DNA here is from genome assembly GCA_938011875.1 of uncultured Collinsella sp. Classification (GTDB taxonomy): domain Bacteria; phylum Actinomycetota; class Coriobacteriia; order Coriobacteriales; family Coriobacteriaceae; genus Collinsella. The sequence goes on from CALLST010000097.1 coordinate 1,125, forward strand.
CAACAGAGTGTCATTTCTCTATATTTGCCAGCAGTTCTACCTGCGGTTTTCCATAATTGAAAAATCGAATAACACAGCATGATTAAACAAATGTCAAGGA
>CALLST010000098.1:0-1860 GCA_938011875.1 uncultured Collinsella sp.
GTATCCGCGCGATCCCCCGCCCAACACACGTCGGCCCTCCCTATCCCAAGACCCAAGGGGTTACCCTTTCGCGGTAGTGTCCCTCACGCTGCCCGAAGTCTTGAGCACGCGCCCTTCCCCAAGGTGAGCTGCTTTCGACTTAGCTGTATTGTAACGCTAATGCGGGGAAGGTCGTCGACAAAATGGCCCAACGGACAATACTTATCCAGAGCAAGGCCCACCTCTGCATCAAGAACGGCCTATTGATGATCACCGTGGACGACCGCAGCTCCACCATTCCCCTCGAGGACATTTGGGTCGTCATCGTCGAATCCCATCAAACCACGATGACGGTCGCCTGTATGTCACAACTCAACGACGCGGGAATAGGCGTCATGATCTGCGGGCGCGATCATATGCCCAATGGTCTCATGCTCCCCATGGGCGCCCATTCGCGCCATGCGCGCATCGTCGAGGATCAGCTTGCCATGAGCCTTCCGTTTAAAAAGCAGCTTTGGAAACGAATCGTTCAGGCAAAGATACTCAACCAAGCGGCGGTTCTCACAGAAATGGGGTTGTCTACAGGCCCTCTCCCCTCTTATGCCAAAACCGTTCTTTCGGGCGACACAGACAATCGAGAAGGCGCAGCTCCCTCCGCGTACTTTAAAGCCCTCATTACCGATGGAACAAGACGCAACAGTATGCAGAGCTCCGCCCTCGATTATGGTTACAGCGTCCTGCGTGCAGGCATCGGAAGAGCAGCCGTTGGCGGTGGATGGCTCGTATCCCAGGGGCTTCACCATCACAGCGTTTACAACGCATTCAATCTCGTCGACGATCTTATTGAACCGTTCCGCCCTCTCGTCGATCTAATTGTTATGAGCTACGGCGTAGCAGAGCCTTTGGGCCGGCGCGACAAAGCGTTGCTCGCTCGCGTGTTTGAGCACGTCATGACTATCGACGGAAAACGTTGCTGCTGTCAGCAGTGCATAGAGACAACGCTCTCTTCACTCAGAACTGCCGTTCTCGAAAAGGATCCTAAGAGGCTGTTGTTGCCCGAGCTAAAAGGGCTCGAGATGGTAACTGTTGAATAGGGAGGAGCCATGAGGGTTATGAGGTTATTGGTTCTGTTCGATCTTCCAACGGGAAGCAAAGCCGAGCGTCGGCAGTATAGCGACTTTCGAAAGTTTCTGATTAACGACGGATACCATATGGAGCAGTTTTCGGTGTATTCGCGCCTGTTGGTGACTCGCGAATCCGCAGCGGCGCATATCGCTCGCCTTAAGCTGAATCTTCCAAGCGCTGGAGAGGTCACCGTTATCGAAATGACCGAAAAGCAATACGAAGACCGAATGGTCCTTCTGAGCGAGCACAAGGAGCAGCCCGTTGAGCAGGGCGCGCAGTTAACGCTTGTGTTTTGACGTTGCCGCCTCATGCGCGCTTGACCTCCCCGGTCTTGGACGGCTTGTGGTGCTGGGCATCGCGTTTGGTATGGTAGGCGGCGCCTTTGCCTAGTGCCTTGCCCACGCCAAGACCCTTGCGGCGCGGCTGCCCCCAACCCCTATGTGCGCATCGCCGTTATGGGGCTTATGCTGTCAGCGATTCTGCTCGCACCCATCCTTATTGGCTGCGAAGTCTTCGGCTTTGGTAACCTGCCGATGTCCTTTATTGTCTGCGTCGTCGCCTACCTGTTCAACATGGATAAGTCGATCTACGCCCTGCAAGAGCGGGCGTAGATCGATGTCCAAAGCAAGTGGTCTCAACCGGAAACGGCGTCCCACTCTGAGGCTGTATTCCGGGACACGGTTTCCGCTTGGGACTCCATTCGGGAAGCGCATCCCGTTCTTTCACGGCGTCTTGACCATGCAAAATGCCCTGGCG
>CALLST010000099.1:0-2437 GCA_938011875.1 uncultured Collinsella sp.
CGACGGTCGCGACGGTCGCCGCCGTCTGGTCTCCGGTATTGGGAATCGCCGAGCCGTTCTTCTTGCTGCCCTGGGCCTTGTCGCCTGCGGGCTTGCCCGCCTGGTTGCCGCCGTTCGAGCCATTGCCGGAACCCTGGTTGCCCGAGCCGCCCTGGTTGCCGGAATCGGCATCCTTGAGGCTCTCAATGGCCAGCTTGAGCTGGCCATAGGCCGCCTGGATCTGGGTGTCGGAAGCATTCTCATCACCCAAGACGTCCTCGGCGTAGGTAATGGCATCCGTCAGGGCCTTGACAGACTCGGCCGTCTTGCCCCTGGTGTCAGTCTCCTTCGCCTGCTTGACCAAGGCCTTGAGCTGCTTCTTGGTCGGGTTCTCGACCGGGGTCACCGGAGTCTTCTCAAGCGCGTCGCGAGCACTCTCGAGTGCCTTGAGTGCCTGGTCGACCTCGTCCTGCGTGGCGTTCTCGTCGCTCAAGATGGCGCGGGCGCTCGCCAGGGCGTTCTCGAGCGCCGTCCAGGAGGCCTCGGTGTAGTCACCGGCCTTGAGGTCGCCGGCAGCAACCTCGGCATCAACCTTTTCGATCGCGGTAGCGAGATCATCCTTCGCCACCGGATCGAGGACGGCCGTACCGTAGAACTTGAGCTCCGCCATGCTGCAGTAGGCGTCAACGCTGCCACCGCCGGCGTGGAGCACCTTGACGGTCACGTAGCGACCGCGCGCGGCACCAAAGCTCATCTGCTTCCAGTCGCCACGGTCGGTGAGCACGCGGCCGTCGTTGTCGAAGGTAAACGTACCCATCGACGTGGCGGTGCCCATCTCATAACCGTCGGCGGTGTCGGAAACCAGCACCTCGGCCTCAAAGATATCGCCGTTCGTGCCGCCGTCCTGGCGCGGCAGGAATGTAACGTCGGTGAGATCGTAGTCGCGGCCCAGGTCGACACTCAGATACTGGGGCATACCGGTCCCATGGGCCCAGTCGCTGTGCCAAAGCGTCCGCTCGTCGCCGTCGAGAGCGTTGACGGCGTTGCTGCCCTCATAGTCGGCCTCGCTCGAGAAGCCGGTCACCTTGACGTTCTCGCGGTTCTCGGGCGTGTTGATGAGGCTCTTCTCATCGACGGGGCGCATCTTGAGGCCGTCGATTGCCTTCTCGATCTTGGCCGTGGCGTCTGCGACATCCTTCTTGCTATAGCTGCCCTGGCCGCCATCGAGGAGCTTCTGAGCCGCCTCGACCGCAGCGGTGAGGGCTGCATAGGAATCCTTGGTGTAGACGGACTCGCTGTAGCCCGCGGCCTTGGAAAGCGCTGCCACGAGCGCAGAGGTATCGACACCAGCCTTGACCTCGACCTCATAGGATGCGGTCTTGGAGGGGTCGAGTACCGACGCCACCGTGATCGTTGCCTTGCCGGCCTTGTTGGCACGCAGGTAGTAACTCACGCTATCGCCAGCCTGAACAGCGGAGACGCTTACCACAGAGGGGTCGGAGCTCTCGACCGTCACATAGGGGTAGCCGGCGCTCTCAGGCGTGGCCTTGGCGTCGACGAGCGTATCGTCGCCTTCAAAGAACTCGGTCTGGTTCTTGCCTAGCTCGACACCCTCGATGGCCTCGACACCCTGCGTGTAGTTGAAGTTGACCTCACGCAGTGTGAGCATCTGGTCACCCGATGCCTCAAGCGGCGTGACCTCGACCTTGGTCGCCTTCTTGCCCTTGTTCTCGGCAGAGAAGCCAAAGGCGTAGCGAGCCCGTAAGGAATCGTACTCCCCGCCCGCGAACTCTTGGGTCGAGCCATCCTCGAACGTCACGACGGCCTTGATCTTCTGCACGGTTCCGTTGCCACCGTTGCGGTTAACGACCTCGACGCTATCGAGTTTCGACGGCGTCTTAAATGCGAATGTCATCGTGGTGGGAAGCTTCACGTAACTCGGAAGCTTACCCTCGCTGTCCCAGTTGGCGTTCCAGTTCCATAGGAACTCAAAGCCGTTGTCGCCCTCGTTATTATCGAACAGCGCGTTATAGCTCTTCTGCTGGATAAGTTTCTCGACGTTGGTCCCGTCGTCGGTCGTGAGCTCATCGTTGGTCATCGTGATGTTGAAGGCGTCCTGACCGTACTCGGCGACCGTTGGCTGAGGAACATCCGGCATCGTCACCGTGCCGTCGCTCGCAAACTCAAGTGCGTCGCATGCCGGACCGATGAGCCAAGATGTCGAGGGCAGTTCGACCTTGCCGGCGGTCTTGGCCTTGAGCTTGAAACTCGCCACCGCGCCGGTACCGTTGTAGAGCTTGCCATCGCCGCGGTTGGCAAAGGCGAGATTGATAGTCTGCGTTCTGTCCGCGAACTGGACCTTCTCGCGAGACAGGTTCTCCATGCCGGCAGTCGAGCCGTCCTGCGCGATGCTCTCGGACACAAACTCGAACTGGTCGCTCTTGAAGTTGACGAGAGC
>CALLST010000100.1:0-8986 GCA_938011875.1 uncultured Collinsella sp.
CACGCGCTCCATGCCCTCTTGGGGCAGACGGGCATGCAGATGCTCCAGCACGTCGTGGACAAAGTTGCCCTTCTCCATGTTGCCAAAGCCCGCGTCGATCGACTGGGGCTTCACGCGGTACGAGACGAACCAGCATAGCGGGCAGGTCGAATAGGCCTCGATCTGCGAGGCGGACGTCAGACGCGGCACGAGCGGCGCGTCCTCACCCTCGCCATCGCGACGGCGCAGGACCAAATACGGCACGGCCTCGGCACTCAGATGCTGAGGGGCTTCACAGGTCACGCGCTCGCGCTTGAGGCCTTCACCTGCCGCGGGATCAAAGTCGGCGATGATATCGCCCTCGCCCACGCGCATGGGCTTGGCAGCGCCAGCGGCCTCGGCATGTGCCCACAGCTCGGTCCATACGGCTGCCGGGTAGCACTCGCGTGCCTGGCGATCGTGCGTCACACGGGCGAGCGCGACCGGACCGCTCGCCGCCTGCATCGCACGGCCAAAGCGCACGCGCAGCAGGGCAGCGGGCTCCAAAGACACGCCGTCGCGGCGCAGCTCGGCTGTCAACGTGGCAAGCGGGCCCTCTTCGTGCGAAAGCGGATAGCTGTCCAGGTCGACATCGGCAAACAGCACGGCATCGTAGCTGCCAGGGCGAAGAACCGACGCATCGGCAAGCGACGCGAAGCGCACTTGTGCTCGTGGTGTGCGATCGACCTCATAGGTCTCGTAATCGTAGGCGGTACTGCGCTTGTCCACCTTGGTTCGAACGCCGTCGAGAACCGGCACGGTCGCGGCCTGCGACACGTCGAGCGCGCGAGCATCGTTCATAAGGATGTCGATGGCATGGCGCAGCAAAGCCGTCTCTGCCTGGCGACGGGCCTGGCCGTCAAGGCCGCCTAGAGCGCGATCGGGCAACGCCTCGGCAACGGCAAGCATGGCCTTAAGCGCCGTCACGGGCTTGTCACGCCGCAGCGCCTGGAACACGTCCGAGACCACACACGGTACGTTCTTAAACCAGTTATCGTCGCTCGTCGCCTTGCGCGCGCCCCTCACCTGGCCCTGAACGCTCTGCAGCAGGCTCTTGACGCCCGCGGTAGTCTTGCTGCGCGAGAGACGCATATTCTTATCGAAGGTACGGGCATTGACGGCATCAGCGCCCGAAAGCGGACTGTAGATCCAGTCGGTAAGCTCCGGCGCGGGCCACCACTCAGTCTTGGAAGCGGTGCCCTCGTCGGCGGCTTTCATACGCTCGATCAGGTTGGCGAGCGCCGTAAACTGCCTGCCCGCGATGGACTGGGAAAACGCCGTGAACTCAGTCGTCTCGGCCGCAATGTGACGCGCCGCCAAACGGGCGGCGAGCTCGCCGAACAGCTGGGGTGCCCGGGCAGAAACGACGAGCACGCGCACGGGGTCGGCGGGCGTTGCAGTAGCTTTATCGGCCTTGGACTCCTTGTGCGCTTTCACCAACTTATCGATGGCGTCCGCATAAGCATGGGCCCGGGCATGGGGGCCGGCGACCTCAATAAAGGCAGGCTGAGCGGCGGTCCCGCAAGCGGCATCAGCCGCGACGGCGTCCTCCTCCAGCGGCGCGGCCTCAAACAGCACACCACGGGCATCAAATGCCGTGGCAAGCTCCTCGCGCATCGCCGCCTGCTCGCGGGCAAGCAGCACGACGACCTCTCCCCCATTGTTCGCCACGGCAGACAGCAGCTCGAGTAGACCGTGCGTAAACGACGTGGTACCGCGCACGCATACGGCGCGGGCGCACGCCGGCAGGCTATCGGCCAGGGCACCGGCCATAATGTCGGCTGCCTCGCAGGGCTCGACCATATCTCGACGGTCCAAACCGCCCGCGTAGGCGCGCAAAAGCTCGAACACACGAGCCTCGGCATCGCTTTTTGGCTCAGGCCGGCAGTTGTCGCCACGGCATCGTTCGGCACCCGTCCCCGCAACGCCCGGCAACACGTCGCGGGCCATGCGCGCGAGCATGCGCACTGTGCCCTGGCTGCGCGAAAGCGGCTGCAGAGCGGCGTCGTCGCGGCGGTCGATCATGTCCGAGAACAGCATCTGGCGCTGAAGGTTGTCCACAAAGCTGCGGCCATCGCCCATAAGCTCCCACAGCGAGCTGAGCCACGATGTGGGCGTCTTGTAGTCGACACCCAGTGAAACCCCGGCTTCCGCCGCATCATGACGGCACAGGTCGAGCTCGGCAAATGTTGGCGCCAACAGAACAGCGCGCCCGTGGCGGGCAACCAGGTCGGCCAGTAGCGCCGCCTCGGCATCGCTCAAATCCGCGCCGGCGTTGGTGGTATAGATTCGAACAGGCATGGTCCTCCACTCAAACCGTTCGCAATATTCAATGTTTCCATCCTACCCGCCCGCGCGGACAGATTTGCCCCACGCCAACAGATTTGACCCCTTGGAGACGGAGGAAAATGGATCACCGAGGAGGTCAGTCTAACCCAGTGATCCGTTTTCCTCCGTCCCCAAAGGATCAAAAAACCGCCCCCGAAGGGACGGTTCTGCGCAATTCGTTTTTACCGCTGGCCTACTCGCCATCCTCCAGTTTAATGAGGATCTTGCGGTAGCCACCGTACTCGCCGTTCAGCGCCTTTGAAACGCGGCTCACCGTGGTGGACGAAGCGCCGGTACGGGCCTGAACCTCAACATAAGGCTCGCCCTCGTCCAAATAGCGCGCAACCTGCAAACGCTGAGAAAGGTCGCAAATCTCGCGCGGCGTGCAGATATCGGTCAAAAACGCTTGGATATCCTTCTCGTCGTCCAAAAGGCTAAATGCGTGGACCAGCTGCTTGACATCAGGCTTGTCAAACATGTTCTCGATATTCATCGATCACCGCCAAACCCGCCAAAAGGCATCGAAGTTGATACTGACATCGGGCATCGTTCACCCGTTCTATGCAATAGGGCAACGCCTGTGGCTTTTGCCCGTAGCAGTGTAGCACACCACCAAACTAAAGCGACAAGACTCTCTGCCAGCGGCGCGTTTTTCAGGACGAACGCCGTTTAGAAACCATATGCGCACGTAAGCTCCACGAATATTTGAGACAATGGGCGCCCAAACACCGCGGCGCGCCCGCGCAACCATCCAGGTCGCCGCCGTAAGCCGCTTCACGCGACGCCAGCAATCCCGGCGCAAGAAAGGATTCACGCCATGCGCTTTATGCTTAACTGGCTCTTCACCTCGATCGCCATCGCGATCGCCACGTTCCTCGTCCCCGGTATCCAACCCTTCGGCTTTGCCGAGACCTGGGTCTGCTTTGCCTTTGTGGGACTGTTCCTGAACATTGTCGATTCGTTCGTCAAACCGTTCCTGACCGTCATCTCGCTGCCGCTCACGATCATTACGCTGGGCATTTTCCAGCTTGTCGTCAACAGCTTTATACTTGAGCTCGCGAGTTACCTGTCGGTCAACCTGCTGGGCGTCGGCATCTCCATCGCCAGCTTTGGATCGGCCTTTATGGGCAGCATCCTGGTGTCCATCACGCGCAGCATCCTCGACAGCATCGCCGAGGACTAAAACGGCCATTCCGGCCGTGTCCGTCTCAACAGCCCAAAACGAAGGCCGCCCATCGCAAAAATGGGCGGCCTTCTGATTTGCCAAGTCTCAAAGGGCGAGAAAATCTACCATTTCCACCCCGTCCCCAAATGCAGGTGTGGGTTAGATGACGTAGTCGTAGCCATGGTTGGGAGCGACAAGTTGATCGAGCGTCACACCGTCGAGGTAGTCGTTGATGAGCTTGTCCAGGTTCTTCCACACGTCGAGCGTGGGGCACTCATCCGAACGCGAGCAGCCCTTGCAGTCGCCATCCAGGCAGGCGACCGGCGCCAGACTGCCCTCGGTCAGGCGCAAGATCTCGCCCACCGTGTATTGCTCGGGCGGGCGCGTGAGCACATAGCCGCCGCCCTTGCCGCGCATGCCCGAGAGCATGTTGGCGCGCACGAGCGTAGCCAAAATGTTCTCGAGATATTTCTCGGAAATCCCCTGTCGCGCCGCGATCTCTTTGAGCGGGATGCGACCGGCTGCCTGGTGCTCGGCCAGATCGACCATAACGCGCAGGGCATATCTGCCCTTAGTAGAAACCAACATGTATAGTGCTGCCTTTCGGTCATTTAGTCCGTAGAAATTCTAGCCGAAATATTGGTTTTGAAAATACCCGTTCCGGTCAAGATGGTTAATCGACTCGTAATAATCTTCTATTTCCTATTGCGTTACTAGGCTTTACTGTCTACTATGCTTGCCAACAGCAAAACGAACAACCCATAAGGTTTGTGGGTTTCGCTGCTACACACACCGTAAAACCACACGGTATCCAGTCATTTGAACACTTTGGAGGTTCACCATGAGCAATGTTTACACGTCCATCGATCAGCTTATCGGCCACACTCCGCTTCTGGAGCTCACTCACTTTGAGGCCGATGAGGACCTCAAGGCCCGCGTGCTCGTCAAGCTGGAATACTTCAACCCCGCCGGCTCCGTCAAAGACCGCGTCGCCAAGAACATGATTGACGAGGCCGAGAAGGCCGGCAAGCTCGTGCGCGGTGGCGACTACACCATCATCGAGCCCACGAGCGGCAACACCGGCGTCGGCATCGCCTCGGTGGCGGCGGCCCGCGGCTACAAGGTGATCATCACTATGCCCGAGACCATGTCCGTCGAGCGCCGCAAGCTCATGCAGGCATACGGCGCACAGCTCGTGCTCACCGACGGCTCCAAGGGCATGAAGGGCGCCATCGCCAAGGCCGAGGAACTGCAGAAGGAGACGCCAAACAGCATCATCGCCGGCCAGTTTGTGAACCCCGCCAACCCCGCCATCCACAAGGCCACGACCGGCCCCGAGATCTGGGATGACACCGACGGCGAGGTCGACATCTTCGTCGCCGGCGTCGGCACCGGCGGCACCGTGACCGGCGTGGGCCAGTACCTGAAGAGCAAGAACCCGGACGTCAAGGTGGTTGCCGTGGAGCCTGCCTCTTCTCCCGTGCTGAGCAAGGGCGTTGCAGGTGCGCACAAGATCCAGGGCATCGGCGCAGGCTTTGTGCCCGACGTCCTCGACACCCAGGTCTATGACGAGATCATCCCCGTCGAGAACGACGACGCCTTTGCCACCGGCCGCGCCGTGGGCCACAAGGAGGGCGTGCTCGTGGGCATTTCGTCCGGCGCCGCCGTGTGGGCCGCGCTGCAGCTGGCCAAGCGCCCCGAGAACGAGGGCAAGACCATCGTGGCCCTGCTTGCCGACACCGGCGAGCGCTACCTGTCCACGGCGCTCTTCCAGGACTAGGGCCTGTCGCCCATAGGTTGAGCCCACGGACGAGCCGGTCTCCTCTCTCCCGACAGCCTGAGCCCATCCAATCAGGGTGTCCCACGAGACGTCCGAACTTGCTACAATGTCTGCGGCGCGGAACCAGCCTCCCGCGCCGCTTTTCTTTTTTGGCCACATGCCACCAAGGAGAACCTCCCCATGCACAACAAGCGCGTGCTCGTCGCCATGAGCGGCGGCGTCGATTCCAGCGTGACCGCGTACCTGCTCAAAAGCCAGGGCTACGAATGCGTCGGCGCCACCATGCGCCTCACCTGCCCCGCGCCCGATCCCGCCACGGGCATGAGTAAGGTCGACCGCGACATCGCCGATGCGAAGGCCGTCGCCGAGCGTCTGGGGATACCCCACCATGTGCTCGACTTGCAGCAGACCTTCGACCACAGCGTTATCGAGCGCTTTGTGAACGCCTACCAGGAGGGGCTGACGCCCAACCCGTGCATCATCTGCAACCGCCACATAAAGTTTGGCGCGTTGCTCGGTGCGGCGCTGGACATGGGCTGCGACTACATCGCAACGGGTCATTACGCCAAAACAAGCCAGACAGTAGACGGCACCTGGCAGCTGCATCGCGGCGAAGATCCCAAAAAGGACCAGAGCTACTTTTTATATTCGCTTACGCAGGAGCGCCTGGCGCACACGATCTTTCCGCTGGCAGGCCTAGACAAAGAGCGCGACGTGCGCCGCATAGCCGCCGAGCAAGGCTTTACCAACGCCCAGAAGGCCGAAAGCGAGGACATCTGCTTTATTCCAGACGGTAACTACGCGGGCTATATCGAGCGCCGCTGCGGACATCCCGCTGCACCGGGCGACATTGTGTGGCGCGACGGCAGCGTGGTCGGACGCCATAACGGCGCGTTGCGCTATACCATCGGCCAGCGCAAGGGCTTGGGCGTCGCGATGGCGCATCCCGTGTATGTGACGGGCGTCGATGCCGCCAACAACACCGTGCATCTGGGCGAGGCCGAGGACCTAACGGCCACAGCACTCACGGCCGACGACTGGATCTGGAGCGCCCCTGCCGACCGCATGGAGGCGGAGCTCGATGCCAGCGGCATTCGCGTGGGCGCCAAGTACCGCTACCGACAGAAAGACCAGGCAGCGATCCTTACGTGCGGCGAAGACGGGCAAATGTTGCTGACCTTTGACGAGCCGCAGCGCGCCATCGCCCCCGGCCAAGCCGTTGTAGTCTATCGCGGCGACATCGTCCTGGGCGGCGGCACCGTGACCGGCGCCATCAAATAGCCCCATCCCCTTCATAAGTTGCGGTGAAATAGGGACTGTTTAAGCGTTTAAAACCGCCAAACAGTCCCTATTTCACCGCAACTTAGAGAGGACGGCCTCGGTCGGTACTGCCGTATCAGCCGAGGCCGCTGCATCGCTAGCGCTGTACGTAGGCGCGGACGAGCTCGTAGGTATTGCGCACGCCGTCGATGTGGCTGCGCTCGTAGTTGTGGCTCGCGTACACGCCGGGGCCGATCAGACCATGGCGAATGTCGTAGCCGGCCGAGAGCGTGGCCTCGACGTCGGAGCCGTAGTGCGGGTACACATCGATGGCGTAATCGAGCTCCAGCTCGCGCGCGATGTTGGACAGCGTGGTTACCAGGTCGTAGTTGTACGGACCGCCCGAATCCTTGGCGCAAATCGACACCATGCGCTCGGTGCAGCCCAGGTCGTCGCCCACGCAGCCCATGTCAACGCTGATCATCTCGCGCGTGTCGGCCGGCACGAAGGCGCCGCCGTGGCCCACCTCCTCGTACACGGTAAAGAGCAGCGACACCTTGCGCGAAAGCGACACCTCGCCGTCAGCAACGGAACGGGCCAGACCCAGCAGAATCGACGCCGACAGCTTGTCATCCAGGAAGCGGCTCTTAATGTAGCCGCTCTCCGTCACCGTCGTGCGAGGATCCATAGCGATGATGTCGCCGGTCTGAATACCCAGCTCGAGCACATCGTCCTTGCTGTCGACATTCTCATCGAGCAGGATTTCCATGTTCTTCTCGATGGTCTTGACCGGCTCGTCGGCCACGTGCGCCGAGGGCTCGGTATTGAGGACCACACCCGTGTACACATTGCCGTCACGCGTGTAGACAGTGCAGTTCTCGCCATCGGCCGTAGACCACTGGTGTCCACCAAGCGTCGTGGGACGCAGGCGACCATTGTCCTTAATGGAACGCACCATGGCGCCCAGGGTATCGACATGGCTCGCCAGTACGAGCGGCTCACCCTCGCCACCAAGCTCAACGAGCACGTTACCCTTATTGGAACGCTCAGGCCCAAACCCCATATCGCGCAGGGTCTCCATCAGATAATCAGTCGCCGCACGGGTATAGCCCGTCGGCGAAGCAATAGAAGTCAGTGTCTTAAGCTGTCCCGCGATATAGGAGAGCGTCTCCTCTAGAGAAGCATCAATATTAGAAGTCATATGCATCCTTCCAAGTAAAACTAAGACCGAGTCCCGATTTTAACCGTTCTGCACGTGCAATGCCCCAGGAGCCGAGCCGACTCCAGACGTCCCCACACCGGTTTTATGCACGCGCACGGTTTACAATCCAAATCTTGCATAGAAATATCGATATATGCATAAATATGAGGTATCAATTTCTCTCATCCTAGGGTACCCCACCTTGGACCGTGCAAAAAACGGAGTATTCAGCACCGTGGGCCCCAACGGCCCCATCACGAACGACAAAACGACGTGGTTACAGCAGTGTTGCAGGTCGTCGCAAAGCAGAAACTCAGTAACAACCCCCTCCACTCATCGATAGCCCGCCCACAATGGCTGTCGATGGGCGCCTGCGGGCCACTACGGGCCATTCAAAACGTTATGCATTTTTAAGAGCTTGCTGAGTACTCCCAAAAATGCACGCTGGGAAGTGCACCACCTATCCGCAGCGGGCAGTACGCCTTGGTTTTGTCCGTCTCAGGGCATCGACGCAGCACAAAAAGCCCCGCCGTGCGTAGCACGGCGGGGCCAGCGGCACGTCAAAAGACCATACACCTACGGGCGAAGGACCACCAAACTGGGCTAGGCAGCCGGGCAGATCTTCTTGAAGAGCTCGATGACGTCGTCGAGCGTTGCCTCGCGCGGGTTACCCGGGAAGCAGGCGTCGGCCATGGCGTCCTTGGCCAGGACCTCGATCTCGTCAGCCTTCATGGCCTCGCAGACGTGCGGGATGTTCACGTCGGCAGAGAGCTGCTTGACGGCGGCGATGGCGGCGTCGGCGGCCTCGTCGGTGCTCATGCCCGTGGTGTCAACGCCCATGGCGACGGCGACCTTGGCCAGACGCTCGGCGCAAACCGGCTTGTTGAACTCCATGGCGATCGGCAGCAGCATGGCGCAAGCGACGCCGTGCGGGGTGTCGTAGTGAGCAGACAGGGTATGAGCCATGGCGTGGTCGATGCCCAGGCCAACATTGGAGAAGCCCATGCCGGCGACATACTGGCCAAGAGCCATGCCCTCACGGCCGGAGCCGGGCTGGCCGGACTTGGCCTCGGCGACGGAGTCGCGCAGGTTCTCGCTGATCAGCTTAATAGCCTCAAAGTGGAACATGTCGGAGAGCTCCCAAGCGCCCTTGGTGGTGTAGCCCTCGATGGCGTGGGTCAGGGCGTCCATGCCGGTAGCGGCGGTCAGGCCCTTGGGCATGCTGGACATCATA
>CALLST010000101.1:0-1383 GCA_938011875.1 uncultured Collinsella sp.
GGCGTCGAGGTCGTTCTCTTTCCCGAACTGTCGGTAACGGGCTATACCTGCGGCGATCTCTTCCTGCAACCGGCGCTGCTGGCTGCTGCCGAACAGGCCCTTGCGGAGCTGCTGCGGCGTACGGCGGAACTGAACACGGCATTCGTGGTCGGCCTGCCCGTCGCGGTGGACGACATGCTCTACAACTGCGCTGTCGTGGCGGCCGCGGGCGAAGTACTGGGTGTCGTGCCCAAGTGTCATATTCCCGACTACGCCGAGTTCTACGAGTCGCGCTGGTTCGCTTCGGGTCAGGGGCGCCCGACGGTCGAGATCGAGTTGTGCGGGCAGAGTGTGCCGTTCGGACCCGACCTGCTGTTCGACATCGGCGGTGCGCGGTGCGCGGTGGAGATATGCGAGGACCTGTGGGTGCCGGCGCCCCCTTCGACCGAGATGGCGCTTGCCGGTGCGACGGTGATCCTCAATCCGTCGGCTTCGGACGAGATTATCGGTAAGGCGGATTACCGCCGCAGCCTCATTTCCAACCAGAGCGCGCGCCTGTATTGCGCCTATGCCTACGCGGACGCGAGCGAGGGCGAGTCCACGACCGACATGGTCTTTGCGGGCGAGAACCTCGTCTACGAAAACGGCTCCAAGCTCGCCGCGACCAAACTGCTTACCTGCGATATGGCCATCGCCGACGTTGACCTTGACCGCCTGGTTGCTGAGCGCCGTCGCTCGACGACATGGACGCGCGCGGACGATGCGCCGGAGGCCGTGACCGTCGAGTTCTCGTTTGAGGGCTCGCTCGCCGAAGAGCCTGTCCTGCGCGATGCGCTCGGCATAGACCGCGTTTTCCCGCGCGCGCCCTTTGTGCCGGTCGACCACGGCGACTTGGCCGAGCGCTGCGAGACGATCCTCGATCTGCAGACTGCGGGCCTCAAGACCCGCCTTGCCCACACGGGTACCAAGGCTGCGGTTATCGGCCTTTCGGGCGGCTTGGACTCCACGCTAGCGCTGCTTGTGACCGTGCGTTCGATGCACTGGGGCTGCCGCGCACTGGTATCACAGCCGTGTCCATGCCCGGCTTCGGCACGACGCATCGCACCAAGTCGAATGCCGAGTCGCTCGCTCGCGACCTGGGTGTGAGCTTCCGCGAGGTTTCGATCCACGCGGCTGTGGAGCAGCACTTCAAGGACATTGAGCATGTTCCAGCTGTGCAGGACGTGACCTACGAGAACAGCCAGGCGCGCGAGCGTACGCAGATTCTGATGGATCTGGCCAACCAGGCTGGCGGTTTTGTCATTGGCACGGGCGACCTGTCGGAGCTGGCGCTCGGCTGGGCTACCTATAACGGCGACCACATGAGCATGTACGCCGTCAACGCGAGCGTGCCCAAGACGCTTG
>CALLST010000102.1:0-1105 GCA_938011875.1 uncultured Collinsella sp.
GCGTCGTTGAGGAAGATGCGCGCAAGGCCGATGCGCTGGCGCTCGCCGCCCGAGAGCGAGTCGCCCAGCTCGGCGACGGGCGTGTCGAGACCCTGCGGCAGGCGGTCGATGAGGGCGGTAAGCGAAGCGGAGCGGCAAGCGTCGAGCAGCTCGGCATCGGTGGCGCTGGCGTGCGCAACCAGCAGATTCTCGCGTACGGTGCCGCAGAACAGATGTGTGTCCTGGGTCATATAGGCCTCGTGGCTGCGTAGGCTCGCCGTGTTGATGTGGCGGGCATCGACGCCGCTCACCGTGATGGTGCCAGCTGCGGGGTCCCAAAAACGCATGAGCAGCTTAACCAGCGTCGACTTGCCCGAGCCCGAGCGCCCCATGATGCAGGTCATGGTGCCGGGCGCAAAAGTGCAGGTCACATCGTCGAGGATGAGACTCGTGGCGGTGTCGTTCGCGACCTGCCCTGTGGCGCCCGCACCGCCCGCGTCCACGCCGCCCGCATAGCTAAAGCTCACATGCTCGGCTGCGGCGCCGGCAAACTCAACGTCCTGTCCGTCGGCGACCTCGGCGCACTGGGGCTGCTCGTCGAGCAAATCGAGCACGCGTGCGCCCGAGGCGAGCGTCTCCTGCAGTGAGGCACCCAGGCGGCTCACGGCCATCACCGAGCCAAACGACGACACAAAGGTAAAGACGGCGACAAACGCCTCGCTGGCCGCTTGGCGGCGCTTGAGGCGCGCGTCCACGGCGCCGACTCGCTCGGTCAGTTTGCCCAGGGCACGGCTGCGATCGGCGCCACCGGCAAACTGGATAGTCTCGGATGCGCCGCGTAGACTGTCGAGCACAAAGGCACCCAGCTTACCGGCGCCCTCGCGGCTCTGGCGGCCGGTGGTGCCGCATGCCTTGGCCGAGGTCAGGGGCAGCAGCACGCCCAGGACTGCGTAGGCCACGAGCGCGATGCCCGCGAGCTCGGGGCTTACGGCCAGCAAAAAGCCCTCAAACACAACGGTGCAGACCAGAGCGATGGCAATGGGCGAGATGGTGTGCGCGTAGAAGACCTCGAGCAGCTCGATGTCCGAGGTGACCAGGCTCACGAGATCGCCCTTGCCGCGGCTCT
>CALLST010000103.1:0-1918 GCA_938011875.1 uncultured Collinsella sp.
ATCGCCTTTCCTTCCATTCGTCACCTTCATTACTCCAACGACGAATTCTAGGCGGTGTCCCCTCCCTTTCAAGAAAGGGCGGAGGCGGGGCATGCCCCGCCTCTTACACCACATCTCTGTGCGCTACCCGATCGGGCTCCAAACAAGGCGATTTTGCTGCTCTGGACTGGAAAATCGCTGCTACTAATTTGGTGACAGTACTCATATTTGGCCTTTTTTGACCACTGCCCCTTGGTCCAGGACAAAACGGCTGCTCGAATCATGGGGCGGGTCCATTTTCAACTATCCTCAGCTTGCCAGTTCGAAAATGGACCCGCCGCATGATTGAATCTTTATTCCAACTTTACACCTGGCTTTACAGCTGTCTTGTCAGCTGTAAAGCCAGGTGTCATACTAAAGCCCCAAGATTCGCCAAAAGAGAGGGGCCTTGATGGCACAGAGCGCGAACATGGATGCATCGGAGCTTGCACGCGATATCGCGGCCGGCCTGGCATCGGCAACGACGGCAACGGAGCGCGCGGCGCTGGTACCCGCAGAGCTCGTCGAGGCCATTCATCAGCTAAAAACCCAACGTGACGCAGTGATCCTGGCGCACTATTATGTGGCGCCCGAGGTCCAAGCCGTTGCCGATTACGTCGGCGACAGCTTCTACCTGGCAAAGCTCGCCAAGAGCCTGCCGCAGCAGACGATCGTGCTGTGCGGCGTGGAGTTTATGGGCGAGAGCGCCAAGCTGCTCAATCCCACCAAGACCGTGCTGCTGCCCGAGCCGGGCGCGGACTGTCCCATGGCGCACATGGTCAAGCGCGAGACGGTCGACGCAGCGCGCGCCGAGTATGGCGACGACCTGGCCGTGGTGTGCTACGTCAACTCGACGGTCGAGATCAAGAGCTGGAGTGATGTGTGCGTTACCAGCTCTAACGCCGTCAAGATCGTCTCCGAGCTGCCGCAGCAGCACATCTTGTTCATTCCCGACCAGAACCTGGGCCGCTTTGTGGCCGAGCAGGTGCCCCAAAAGCACGTCATCCTCAACAACGGCTACTGCCCGCGTCATCACATCATCACCGTCGAGCAGATCGTCGACGCGCAGGAGGCGCACCCCGACGCGCTCGTGCTGGCGCACCCCGAGTGCAAGGCCGACGTCCTGGCCGAGGCCGACTACATCGGCTCCACCGCCGGCATCATCAAGTATGCCGAGGAGTCGGACGCCAACGAGTTCATCATCGTGACGGTCCGCGGCGTGCTCTACGAACTCGAGCGCCGCTGCCAGGGCACCGGCAAGAAGTTCTACTTCCCTGCGGTGCAGCCCACCTGCGTCAACATGGATCTCATCACGCTCGAAAAGCTCGTGCACTGCCTGGAGACGGGCGAGGGCGAGGTGCAGATTGGCGTGTCGGACGAGGCCGCCGATCAGGCCAAGCTCACGCTTGACCGCATGCTCGAGTACGCGGCGCGCTAAGCCAATGTGACATGAGGGACCATCCCTTATGCCACATTACAAGGGAGAGGATTCCTGTGGAAACCAAACAATACCCCGATATGGAGTGTGACGTCGTCATTGCCGGTTGCGGCGTGGCGGGCCTGTATGCGGCCCTCAATCTGCCGACGAGCACGCGCGTAATCATGCTCTCCAAGGGCGCCGTCGATGAGTGCGATTCGATGCTCGCGCAGGGCGGCATCTGCGTGCTGCCCGAAGGCTCTGACTACGATGCCTTCTTTGAGGACACCATGCACGCCGGCCATTACGAGAACCGCCGCGAGAGTGTTGACATCATGATTCGCTCGAGCCGTTCGGTCATCAACGACCTGCTGGCCATGGGCGTGGACTTTGAGCGCAAGGCCGACGGCAGCCTCGACTTTACCCGCGAGGGCGCGCACAGCCGCCCGCGCATCGCCTTCCATGCCGATGTTACGGGCAAGG
>CALLST010000104.1:0-1924 GCA_938011875.1 uncultured Collinsella sp.
CTACCCCATGGACACGGCCATTGAGCTTGTCGAGCTTACGACCGGCAACCGCTATACGTATAGCCAGATCAAGAACGACCTGGTTGGCAAAGACGGCAACGCAGACGCCGCCACCAAACTCGAGACCGACTACCTCGCGCAGATCCTGCTGCCGAGTATCAAAGCCCAGGACTAGCCTGGCGCAGCAACGTGCTCCCCAATCGTGATGAAGGAGCCAGGAGGTCCTGACCCCACAGGCCCATAGATGATTAGGCAAGGAGCCACTTCCATGCGGGCACAGCGTGTACCACACCGTGTTCACATGGAATATCGGCCTGTTCATCCATAGTAACGATTACCGACTCGCCAAGATCAAACTGGGCCATCGAGGCATCAAGCGCGGCAATTTCGCGCTCGCGCGTTTTCTCACTTGCCATATCCGCACTCACCTGAATCAGGCTATAAGCCCGCATGAGAAGCGCGTCCCCAGCCACAAAGTCTACCTCATGGCTTTTGCTCTTCTCTTTGATTAGCAGGCGGCAGACCGAGCCGGTCCTCACCGCGGGAGTCCTTCTTCTTAGCGCATTGAACACTGCGGTCTCGAGCCTCTGGCCCTGGTCCAATGCCGATGCGGGAGAGAATGCTCCAAACATCGCAGGATCGACAGCGTAGACTTTAGACGCAGACCGCGTATTATTTGCAAGTGAACGCGTAAACTCCGGCACAGAAAACAGCAGGTAGGCGTCCTCGTAATACTCAAGTAAGTCGCTGAGCGAATTACGACTGACGGGTATCTGCCTGCTCTTGAACTCGTTGTACACCTTGTTCACCGACAGCTCTCGTCCCGAAGATGCCATACACCGCGTCAGAAACAGTGAGGCCAAACGAGGGCTCTTGACGTCGTAACGCTCCACAACGTCCATAGCGACCGTTCGCGACGCATATTCCTGTAGCAGCTGAATCGCGTCTGCGGGCGTCTGCTCAAGTGGCGCGATGAATCCCCCTCGCTCGAGATATCCGACCAGATGGTGTCGGAGCAACGCTGCAGCGCTTGAGGAGAAGGGCGCGTTCGACTCAGGAACGCTCCCCGTCTTATATCGGACGTATTCCGAAAAACTCAACGGAAAAAGCTCTCGCACAAGAGAACGGCCCCTGAACTCGCTCTTAAGTTCTGAGGACAGCATCTTAGAAGAAGATCCCGTCACGTAAACGGTCGCCTTCTCCGTATCGACCACGCGTCGCAGAAACGCACCCCATTCGGGTATTTCCTGGATCTCGTCAAAGAAAAGGTAGGCGCCCTCGCCTCGAGCAGCAGGATATAGTGCATAGAATGTATCGAGCACGTCCGCTAGTAGCGATGGCTCATACGGACGCAAGCGCTCATCCTCAAAATTGAAATATAGCATCCGGTCAAGCTCGACGCCCCGGCTCTGAAGCCGCCGCATCTCCTGATACAGGCGATACGTCTTTCCACAGCGGCGGGCCCCCACAATCACATTTACGATGTTGTCGCGCTTTGGCTCCTGTGGGTTTCCTAGATCAAGGTCTCGCTCAAAGACCTGCGGAACCCCCTGCTGTTCAAAGTCCTTTATTTTCTGGGCGATCAAGTCGTTGAATGCCATGATTCTCCAATCTTGCTCTCTAGCTAATCAAAATTATAGCGATTCTTGATTAATTAGAGAGCAAGATTATGTCTGACTTGATTAACACTTAAGCAAGTTTTTTCACTATTACTGCTCGAAGGATGCCGAGTGGCTGAGAGGACAACCAAGCCCGAATGCGACTCCCTGGACAGTCGATTTGGGACGGGGCTTTTTTGACTACCGTCCCCCTGTAGAAAAATCCCTAACGCAGTTGCGGTGAAATAGGGATTGTTTTTGCTGGTCAAACCGCAAAACAGTCCCTATTTCACCGCAACTTTTTGGTGGCACTCAGCGCCACGGAT
>CALLST010000105.1:0-2283 GCA_938011875.1 uncultured Collinsella sp.
TTGGGACAAACAAGCCTGGTATTTTGTCTCGGCTACGATGAGAGGGTAGGTATGCTCATTTCTTCTAAGGGCCGCTATGCCCTCCGTCTGATGATCTATATCGCAGCGCTCGGTGACGCCGAGGGCAAGATTGCCCTTCGCGAGGTCGCTGACCGCGAGCATATTTCACAAAAGTATTTGGAGCAGCTGGTTCGTCCGCTCATGAAGGCGGGCCTGCTTAAGAGCGTGCGCGGCAAGGGCGGCGGCTACATGATGGCCAAGGACCCGGCCGAGGTGCGCGCCGGCGACATCCTGCGTGCCGTCGAGGGCAGCACGGCTCCGGTGGCGTGCGATGGCATCGACAACAGCTGCACCCGCAGCGATTTGTGCTCGACCGTCAAGTTCTGGCGCGGTCTGGACGACGTGATCGAAAAGTACGTCGACGGCGTGACGTTGGCCGACCTGGCCGCCGTCCCCGAGATCAACTTTGACATTAAGCTGTAGGGCTGCAAATGGCATCTCTCGACAAGGTGTATAAGCAAATCGAAGTTTTTGCTCGGGAATGTGACGCCGAGACGGTCGTGTTGTTTGGTTCTCGTGCTCGAGGCGACAACTTGCCCAAGAGCGATATTGACATCGCCGTAGCAGGTTGCCGGGATTTCGGCCGTTTCTCATATTTGATCGAGGAACATCTTGATACTCTTTTAGATGTAGATGTCGTCAATCTCGATGAGCCCTTATCGCAGCAATTGCTCGATGAAATTGCCAGGGATGGTGTGATTCTGTATGAAAAAATATGAGAACTTTGCCAGCGCCTTGGCGAATCTTGAGGATGCGCCCAATCAGGATCTCAACAATGATTTTGTTCAGAGTGGATTGATTAATAAGTTCAATCTTCAATTTGAACTGAGCTGGAAGCTCCTTAAGCGTCTGCTCGAGTATGAGGGCGCCACGCTTGCCGCGTCGGGGTCTCCTCGTGCCATCTTGAAGGAGTCCTACCGATTCTACGACTTTATTGATGAGGCAGCCTGGCTGGATATGCTCAGAGACCGCAATACGAACGTCCATATCTACGACAACAAGCTCGCTCAAGATTTGATTCAGCGCATCTTGAACGTCTATATTCCCGCTTTCTGTCAGTTGAGAGACGGGCTGACGAAACGTTACGGCGAGCTTCTGTTGGCGCCCGACGACCAGTTTGTCTAATTCCTTAAGATTTCGCGGAGGGTTGTTGCCGTTTACCGAGGGGTTGTTGTGCAACAACGGGCGAGCTGCAATACTTACTTTTATCTTTGCAAACTGAACTTTAACTACACCAATGCAGGGAGGATCTTATGCAGCCCAAGCATTCTGCTATTGTCGCGGGCCTGACGCTGGCGCTTTCGTTTGGCGCCGTTTCCGCGCCGGCACCCGCCGCTGCTGAGGAGCCCACGCCGGGCGTTGCCTCGGATGCCACCGATATCGATAAGGGCCTTTACACCCAACAGTCCTTCTCGGGCGTGTTGAGGTCGGTTCAGGGTGTCTCGTTTGTCAACGTGACTCCCGAGATGAAGTACTTCACCAAATATGAGAGCCATGGCAACTATAACCAGGGCTTTTCGTATGGCGACGGCTATAACGCGCTGGGCTATTACCAGTTCGACCGTCGTTGGTCGCTCATTCCGTTTATGAAGCAGGTTTACAACTACGATTCTGCCAAGTACGGCATGCTCAAGGATGCGATTGATCGCGGCAGCGAGATTTCCAACGCGAGCAATGCCATGTACGAGAACGGCCAGCTTACCGAGCTGGGCCGTATTGCACAGGAGGCCTTCCAGGGTGCTTATAACACCGATCCTGCTGAGTTTTCGGCGCTGCAGGATGCGTATGCGTACAACTCGTACTATGCGGTGACCGAGGCGTGGCTCAAGAGCGGCCTGGGTATTGATATTTCGGGCCGCGCCGATTGCGTCAAGGGCATGGTGTGGAGCATTACCAACATGTGCGGCACCGGTGGCTGCAGGGACTTTTTCCGCTGGGCGAATCTTTCCAATGATATGTCCGACCGCGAGTTTGTGACGGCGCTTTCCAACAGCGTGGTCAATAACGTGGCGACCAAGTATGCAAGCCAGCCTCAGTACCATGAGGGCTGGAAGAACCGCTACCGCAATGAGCTCAAGGATTGTCTGGTCTATATTGCCGAGGACGAGAAGAACGAAGCGGCTGATAAGAAGCCTGAGGTGTCCGAGTTCCCTTCGACGCCTGATTCAAGCCAGACTCCTGAGGAGTCTCAGCCCGCGCAGAAGCCCGATACTGATTACAATG
>CALLST010000106.1:0-7094 GCA_938011875.1 uncultured Collinsella sp.
AAGGCCAAGGGCTACCTTTCGCAGCGTGGCAACCGAGGCAACTTCACCCTCGTTGACTACCAGAACAACATCTACATCTCGGATGACGCCCCGAACGAGTACGTTCGTAGGTATCGCGACGCGCTGGGGGAGGACGAGTATCGCCGCAACTGCGAGGAGCATGCCCTGCCCGTTGGGTTCGAGGACCTCGATTACGAGGAGTTCCTAGGCAAGCGAAGGCAGCTTATGGGCGAGCTGGTGAAGGGGGCGTACGAGCGGCTTTAGGTCTCCGTCGTGAATCGGGGAGAGGCTACTTGCCGACTCCTCCCCGACGCGCAGGTCGAGAGGGCCGAGGCGTGGCAATCGGCCTTGCGGCCGACGGGTCCCGCTTATGGGCGGGACCCCCGCGCCGCACGGCGTCGCTCTCGCTGCGGCTCCCTGGCAACGCTCCCCAGGGTCGCGTTTCGTCCGCCTCCGCTCACGCCGGCCCAGCCCGCCGAACGGCTGCGCTCGATGGCTTCCGGAAGTCGCCATCGCTCCGCCGTGGTCGCCGGGCTGGGCCTCTCGCGCCGGGTCGCCGAGCGCCGTCGTACGACGCTCCCCATGGGTCGCGTCTCCTCGGCGTCGGCTCAACCGGCGCTCACCTGCCCGGGCTCGCGTTGCCTTGGGCAACCGGCTCGCTCCGTGCGGGCAAGATATGGATTCCGTTGCACGGAATCATCTTGCCCGCCTGCGGCGGGACGGCGAACCGCTCCGAGGTCGCTCTCGCCGAAGGGCAAAAGAAGGGGCCGGGACGCCTGTTGCGTCCCGGCCCAAATGCTCAGTCGTCTCGGCCGTTCTGGTTCTCCAGCGCCCTGCGCTCAAGCTCCCAGAACGCCCGCATCGCCGTCGCTATCCCGCGCAGCGTGAAGCGGACGACGATGCCGGTCGAGTGGTCGACCGCGAAGCCGAGCCTTCCGCCGTTGACCTTCCTCATACCCCCGAGAGACTTCGAGGGGAAGCGGTACTGGAGGCTCCCGCCCTTCGACCTGGCGAGCTCGATGCCGTCCCGCTTGAGCCGCCGCTCAAGCTCGCCCATCCGGTCGGGGCAGACGCGCATGCGCCCGACCTCCTCGATTCGGCGGGCGACCGCGACGCGGATGCGGGCGTTCTCCGAGCGCTCGGCCTGCCCCTTTCGGGCCATGTCGCGCTCTTCCGTGCCGGGTTGCCTCGCGTGGACGCGCGAGTAGGCCTTGTCGCGCTCAAGCTGCCTGAGGCCGTACCTTTCGTCCAGGGCACGGACGGTCTTCACGCGTGATGCCGCCGCCTTTCGGGCGGGGCCCTCGTCGAGCCTTCGGCCAGTCTCCAGATCGCTGCGGTTGATGCCGAGGTGCACGGCGTAGCGGTCGGTGGCGTCCGCGCGGCAGCGTTCACGGTGCAGCACCATCACGACCTCCTGGTTGGGGTAGCGCTCGGCCACGTACTCCCTCGCATAGCGTATGCACAGCTCCGGCGTCATCTTCCCGCCGTTGAGGTCGCACTCGTCGGGGAGGAACCCGAGTATCTGGTGCTGCATGTAGGTGCACCTGGCACCGGCCTTGCCGGGCCTGTCGTGACCCATGGCCGCCCTCGTGTCCGCCATCTCCTGAAACCAGCGATCTTCGTCGATGATGTTCTGCGTGCCGTGGGCGAGCGCCTTGTCGCGGTCCCATGAGAGGTAGTCCCTGAGACGGGAGAGGTGCCGCTTGCTGCAGACGCTCGTCTGCTTTATCGCCGTCATGGTCGCCTCCCTAGTCGAGCGAGAGCCCGCTGAACTTGCCGTTCGGCTTGCTCCCGTTCTTCTTCTCCGGCTCGGGCCACTCTGGGCACCAGGTCGGGACCTCCTCGCGCATCTTCTCAGTTGCGGACTCGTCGAGACGGCGCTGGTAGGCGCGACGGCTCTCCGCCTCGTGCTCGGGGGTCCCGAGGTCGAAGTGCCCCCTTGTGGGCGTGTTGGTGCAGTCGGTGACGGGGGAGCGGAAGACCCCGGCTCGGCACGCGGGCATCCCGTTGTCCGCGTGCTTCACGACGATGATCCCGTCCCGGTCCGGGGCCATGCCACGCCACTCCCAGGGATGTATCACGTCGTCGGCGCTCTCGCTGTAGGACGTCGAGGAGGATGTGCCCGACGCGGCCCTGCCGTTGCTCGTGCCCTGCGTGTGGCGCGTGGTCTTGCCGATGAGCTCGGTGAAGTACCGGCGGTCCTCCTCCTCGGCGAGCTTCATCGCGACCTTGATTCCGCAGTTCGCGAGGATCTTCCTACGGCCGTCTCGCTCGCCGTATTTATTGAGCTGGGAGATGTCTTGACACGCCCCTGTCCAATAGATTTGTAACGACCTTCCAAGCGAGAGTAGGGCGGGCAGGCACTCGACGCGGGGGAGGTTGCCCCACTCGTCGCCGAGAATCTGCACGGGGCGGGGGAGCCTGCCGCCGTTCACGTCCGCGACCGCCTGGACCGAAGCCCAGAGCTGGGAGAGGAATATCGCCGCTATGCAGTTGTAGGGCGAGCCCTCATCGAGTACGTGGAGGAATACTGCGCTCTTCTCCGTGAGCACCGCTCGTGGGTCGATGTCGGACCCCGACGTCATCCATGCGACCGGCGCGGACGAGAACGGGCGGAGCGCCACCTTGAGCGTCGAGAGGATGCTCCTGAGCTCGTTGCCGCCCGAGGAGACGAACTGCGACGCCCTGCCCTTGGCGGGGTGGCCGCTCGGCAGGGCGCGGAAGACGGCCTTCAGGGGCTCGGACGGGTCGTCGCCCTCCGCCTCGGTGCCGCGGTCCAGCACCTCGCAGACGGTCGCGAGGTGCTTCGATCCCACAGGGCACTCGTCGGACATGGAGACCAGCAGGACCAGGGCCGAGAGCAGGCCCCTGGCCGAGGCGGTCCAGTGCGAGCCTTTGCCCTTCTCGTCATCCTGCACCACGAGCTCCGCGATGGCGTCCGCCGCCTGCTCTGCCTCCTGGTCCCGGCCCTCGGCATGGAGGTCGAGCACCTGCTTGAGCGGGTTGAACATCTGGCCGCGATAGGGGTGCTGCGTGTCGAGCAGGAGGACGCGGTAGCCGCGACGGGCGAGCTCGTCGCCCGTGAGCTCTATGAGCTCGTTCTTCACGTCTGAGACGACGAGGGTCGCGGGCTCGGAGCCGTTGGAGGCGTCGCCGTAGGAGAGCAAATCGATACTCGGTAGATAGCAATACCTCGACTTTCCAGACCCCGTGGCCCCTGATACGAAAATCATCTTCTTCGGCTCGTAGAGATAGCAGGGCTTACCGCGATATTTGGTGAAACCATAGACGAACCCGCGCGACGATGGGATCGTCGAGCCGTCCCAGGTCATGGACCCCTTCACGACCTCGCGACCCGTCTTTACGCGGGCATCGCCGAGCACGCCGCCGTCCTCGGCCCGTGATTTGAGAGCACTTGAGTAGGCGATGAGGACGCAGGTGCAGAGTGCAAGGAGGAAGACGAACAAGACCCCGAGAGGATAGGCGGCGAACCCGCCCGAGAGCCACCAGCCGAGGACGGTCCCCGCGTCGAACGTTGCGGGGATTGCCGATGTGTCGAGCCCGTACCCGGCGACGAACGCGTCGATGGGGGCGGCGAGCACGGGGCATGCGAGGACTGCTAGGAAAATGGATGATACGAGTGCTGTGAGCAGTTTCGTTTTCATGGTTACTCCCTGGCTTTCGATAGGAGGGCTGAAAGCTGCGACGCCGTGTTCGACACCAGGCGGACGGCGTCTGCAAGCTGCTGGGATGTCTGCGCGTCTGATCCGTATGCGTTGAGGGCGTGACAAGCCTGGTTTAGGTTCCCACCCTCCTTTTTCAGTTGATAAAGAATCTGCCGCAGCGTCGCCTCGTCGGCGACCCTGGCGGGCTTCTCCCCGATGCGAAGTGCGGACTCGCGCATGAGCGCCGATGGAGTTATGCCGAAAGCGGAGGAGCGCGCCATGATGGCGGCACGCTCCTCCTCAGTCATACGGACGTTGATGTGCGCGGTTTTTGCGTTGCCGCGCATGGCTTAACTCTCCTGATCGTAGAAGGTGGCATGAGGTGCGTCGAAGATGAGCTTGGTGCTACCAAGCGTGCCATAACGCGCCTTAAGGACCCGAACAAGCAGGGGACGAACGTCAAGCTCTGAGTTGTATTTCCGCTCCTTCTTGTCCTTGCCATCGACCTGCAGGAAGAGGGCGTTATCAGAGCCGTAGTCGATACCCTGCGAGCCCGCGAAGACGTTGAGCTCGGTGTTCGCGTCGTTGTACTTGTCTCGTGCGACGCTGCTGATCAGGAAGACGGGGACGTCATACGTCCGGGCGATGTTTCCGAGTGCCTGCACGCAGGCGGTGATGACGACGCGCTCTTCCGCGCGGACGTCGAAGGACGTCGCGGCGATGAGCTGCAGGTAGTCAACGAAGAGAGCGGGATGCTGGCCGCGGACGTGGATGCAGTCACCGATGCAACGGCAGAGGTCCTCCATGGACGTCTGACCGTCCATGATGCACGAGTTGGGTGCTACGGTCTCGGCGTAGGTGGCGCAGGCGCGCTCAAATGCCTTCCGCTTCTCGGGGACGGCTCCGGTCACCTCGGAAAGGCTGAAGTCTCCGTTGCCAAGGCGCGTGATGCCCTTCTGGGCGATGCGATACGCGGGGAGTTCTGCGGAGTAGAAGACAGTGGGTACGCCTTGGGAGGCGAGGTCGTCGGAGATGACTTTGAGGAGTGTCGTCTTGCCGGCGGCTGGTGCCGCTCCGACTATGGTCAGGATTCCGGGCACGACACCGCCGATGAGTTTGTCGAGAGAGGGGAGGCTACGTATATGAGCCATGGGCTTACGCCCGTTCATCTCCTTGATATATGTCTTGAGCTGATCGGCTTCGACGTTGAACGAGCTATTGGCTACAGGTTGCACGGATTCGTCACCTCCAGCTCGTGAAGGTACTCAAAAAAACTGGACTCAATGACGAAGAGGCGGCTGTGAAGCTTGAGGCAGCGCCCGCTCTCTTTCATCAAGGACGCGGCAGCGACCTCTCCAAGCCCGGTCAGCTCGCGAATCTCGGTGACGCCGAGCAAGCGCTCGCGCCCCAGAACGATGCGAGGAGGAGCGGGCATGACGCCCGCTTTGGGAACAGTGGAATCTACCATGGTAGAATCTCCTTTGGTCTGCTCACTCCTCCCCACCTCAGTTTGGCGACTAGAGGGGAGGGGTGGGCGGCTTTTTATTTCTGCGGCCTTTCTCGGGCACCTCCGTTCTGGCACTCGCTTTTCTGCACAATTCGATGATACTGCTTCTGGCAATCATAGCGTTGAAGATTCAGAAAAAGTTCCGAAAAGTTTCTGATAAGCACTTCTACCTCGAAAAACAGGGCTATACTTGCTATGAAAACCGATTGGAGGATGAAATGGATTACTTTAAGAAACCGAAAAAGCGCAAGTTTGGAACAACTGTTCTCGAGCAGACCGATGACAACATCAGCATGTTCAAAGAGCAACATCCGGAAGAGTTTAAGACTCCAGGAGAAGTGGTCGACCTTCTTTCGACCCTCTGTCTCCGGGTCAATAAAGGCGCGGCTGCAGAGCTGGGTGCTTTTTGTGCGCAACGGATCAAGTCTATTCAGGATGAGCTTGGTGGATATAGCGATGTCGAATCCACTTCGCTCGCTGCCGACGATTTAAACGACAAGCTCTCCTATTACAAAGTCCTTCGCAACCACATGCTGCGATTTGTCCCGCAAGACAGCCTTGTCGATAAAGGGCCATCAATGAAACGCGTTGACTTGCGAGGCGGCTCGTATCTCGTTATCCCCGACGATTGGCCGGTGGTCAATGAGTCGAACGCCGCGGCGTGCGACTACGCTTTCGTTCTAGAAGTCCGGAATGCAAGTGATGAAATCCCGCACTTTGTTTATCTGTCCTCAAAGGAAGCGTGCTCTACGGATGAGGTTCTTAATGCGATTGCCGAGATCTGGTTGGGGATTCGTGATATCCAAAGTGCCCAAGTCGAGCCGATCTATGACAAGAACGGTGCGATTCTTAATGCCAACGAATGGATGAAGGCACCTATAATCGGCGTTTTTCCCATTCGTGACGCCTCGTCGTTTTCTTGGGAGGAAAAAGCTCCATATGGGGCGATGATCTATCGCCATTAGTCCATCAATATTTAAAGCAAGGAAGGACCGGGTATACCCCGGTCCTTCCTTTATGAGCTGCTTTCTTTTGAAATGAGCTCACCAAACG
The DNA here is from genome assembly GCA_938011875.1 of uncultured Collinsella sp. Classification (GTDB taxonomy): domain Bacteria; phylum Actinomycetota; class Coriobacteriia; order Coriobacteriales; family Coriobacteriaceae; genus Collinsella. The sequence goes on from CALLST010000106.1 coordinate 6,226, forward strand.
CGTCTGCAGCCTTGCGGTCGTTTGCCTCGATAGCGTGGGAGTAGATGGAGAGCGTTGTGCTTGGGGATGCGTGCCCAAGTCTCGCCTGAACGGTCTTCACGTCTGCGCCCTCGCCGATTAGGAGCGTCGCTTGGGTGTGCCGCAGGGCATGGGGAACAAGTCCACTGTAACCCGTTCCCCGTATGTGTTCCTTACCGCCGCGTTTGAATCTCCTGGTGACATTGCTGTAGCTCCCGAAGCCGCTGTCGACGCAGAAGTCGCGAAACCAGCGGTCGAAGTTGTGTCCATCGACGTTTACCACCGTGGCGAATTTGCCATCTTCTGTTTTGATGACCTTTATTCCGTTGACGATGGGGGTCTTGTTGTCCTGGTCGAGCGTATATCGGCTGAGCTGAACCTGTTGCTCTTGTTTCCACCTGTTGAGATAACTGACCAGGGAGTCGTTAATCGCTATCGTGCGTCGGCTCATCTTCGATTTTGGTGCTCTGAGGGTCTTGTCATTGGTATATTGCTTCGACACGCTGAGCGTGCGTTGTACAAAGTCGATATCTTCCCAGGTCAAGCCGAGCATTTCGCCTCGTCGGAGGCCACATTGGAGTAAAAGCATGGTGCCCGTTGCCTTCGCTGACAGCGGTTCGGCCAGGAGGCAGGACAGGAAGCGCGATGCCTCTTCTGCTGTAAGCGGATCTCTTTCCCGATAGGTGGGTTTGGGAAGTTTAACCGGAATGCACGGGTTGCGAAGAATGAGCTCGTTGTCCACAGCATCCTGGAGAATCTGTCGGAGCTTGACGTGCGTTCCGTGCAGCTCGGCTTCTGACATTCCCTTTTTGCGAGCATCTGCGTAGATATGCCGTATATCGTCTGGATGT
>CALLST010000107.1:0-6728 GCA_938011875.1 uncultured Collinsella sp.
CTTAAGAATGCTTTCCGCATCAAAGAATTGCGCGAAAAGATTCTTTTTACCATAGCTATGCTCGTCGTGTACCGCATTGGTGCGCACGTTCCTGTGCCCGGCATTCCCTTCCAGGGGATGCTGGGCCTTTTCTCGACCGATAACAATTCGGTCGCCGCAGGTGCTATGGCCCTCCTGAATCTTTTCTCTGGCGGCGCGTTGAGCTATGTGTCGGTGTTTTCGCTGGGCATCATGCCTTACATCACCAGCTCGATCATCCTCCAGATGCTCCAGGCCGTTGTGCCTTCCCTGCATGAGCTTGCCCGCGAGGGCGAGGTCGGTCAGACCAAGATTACGCAGTATTCGCGTTACCTCACCCTGGCTCTGGCAATCCTCAACTCCGTGGGTTACCTCTTCCTCTTTAAGAGCTTCGGCATCAGCTTCAATGGCGCCGGCGCTCCCGAGATCATCTTCGACCTCATGATCGTCGGCACGCTCACCGCGGGTGCCATGCTGATCATGTGGATTGGTGAGCTCATCACCCAGCGCGGTATCGGCAATGGCATGTCGCTGATCATCTTTGCGAACATCATGGCCGGCCTGCCGCAGGCTATCTTCTCCAGCACCGAGGGCAATGCCGGTGGCATCATCACCATGGTGATCATCTGCGCCATCATTTTGCTGGTTATCCCGCTGATTGTTTTCCTTGAGCGCGGCCAGCGCCGCATCCCGGTCTCCTACGCTAAGCGCGTCGTGGGCCGTCGCATGATGGGTGGCCAGACCACCTACCTGCCCATCAAGGTCAACACCGCGGGTGTCGTGCCGATCATCTTCGCTTCGGCGCTGCTGTACTTCCCGGCTCAGATTGCCGTGTTCTTCCCCGGCATCGGCTGGATTCAGGCAGTTGCCTCTGCGCTTTCGACCGGTTGGCTCAACTGGGTGCTTAACGTTGTCCTCATCGTGTTCTTCGCGTACTTCTACACCTCCAGGGTGTTCAACCCCGATGAAACGGCCGATAACCTTAAGAAGCAGGGCGGCTTTATTCCGGGCGTCCGTCCGGGTAGGGCTACCGCGGCCTACATCAAGAACGCGCTCAACAAGATCACGCTTCCCAGCGCTGTCTTTTTGGCGCTCATCGCCATCGTGCCTTCGATCATCTTCTCCTTCACGGGTAACCATCTGATCCAGGCATTTGGCGGCACGTCCATCCTCATCATGGTCGGCGTCGTGCTCGACACGGTCGATAAGCTCGAAGGCCAGATCAAGATGTATGATTACGATGGATTCTTTAAATAGGCTAGAGGAGGATTGCTCATGAACCTCGTATTGCTCGGAGCTCCGGGTGCCGGTAAGGGCACCGTCGCACAGGAGCTCGTCGCCGAGTTTGGCGTCGCCCACATTTCCACGGGCGACCTGCTGCGTGCTGCCGTCAAGGGTGGCACCGAGCTTGGTATTCAGGCTAAGAAGTACATGGACGCTGGCGAGCTCGTTCCCGACCAGCTCGTGATCGACCTTGTCAAGGAGCGCCTTGCCGCCGATGACGCCCAGCAGGGCTTCATCCTCGACGGCTTCCCGCGCAACACCGCCCAGGCTGTGACGCTCGATTCTGAGCTCTCCGCCATGGGTCGCGAGATCGACTGCGCCCTTCTGGTCGATGTGGCCCCCGAGGTCATTATCGATCGTCTGTCTTCGCGTCGCACCTGCCGCGCATGCGGTTACACCGGCACCGCTGCCGATGCTACCTGCCCCAAGTGTGGCGGCGAGATGTATCAGCGCGACGACGACAAGCCCGAGACCATCAAGAACCGTCTCGACGTCTACGAGAAGTCCACGAGCCCGCTCGTCGACTACTATCGTGGCCAGGGTCTGCTCAAGTCGGTCAACGGTGACCAGGCTCGCGAGACCGTGTACGGGGATGTCAAAGAGGCTCTCGGTCTATGATCAAGATTAAGTCTGCAACGCAAATCGAGCAGATGAAGAAGGCAGGAGCGTTATCTAAGATGGCGCTCCGCCACGTTGGAGCCATGGTGCGCCCCGGCGTTTCCACCTTTGAGCTCGATCAGCTCGCGGAGCAGATTATCCGCATGCATGGCGGCACCCCGGCCTTTAAGGGTTACGGCGGGTTCCCGGGGACCATTTGCGCATCGATCAACGATGCCGTGGTCCACGGTATTCCCAACCCCGACATGATCCTGCGCGATGGCGATATCATCTCCATCGATACGGGAGCCGTTGTCGACGGTTGGGTCGGCGATAACGCTTGGACGTTTTTCGTCGGCACCCCCACGCCCGAGGCCAAGGCCCTGTGCGAGGTTACGCGCGATTGCCTTAAGGCTGCCATCGAGCAGGCTGTTCCCGGTAACCATATCGGGGACGTCGGTTATGCCGTTCAGTCCCTCGCCGAGTCTCACGGTTACGGCGTGCTTCGTGATTATGTGGGCCATGGCATTGGTCGCGTGATGCACGAGGACCCCAACGTTCCTAACTATGGAAAGAAGGGGAGGGGCGTTCGCCTCCAGGCCGGCATGGTCATTGCCATCGAGCCGATGGTTACGATGGGTTCCAACCATGTGAGCACGGGCTCCGACGGTTGGATTGTTACGACCAACGATCACCTGCCCGCCGCGCACTACGAGAACACCGTCGCCATTACCAATGACGGTCCGGTGATTCTCACCACGGATGCCCAAGGTGCTTGGTGTTCGCTCCAAGGCGGAGAAATGTAACAAGTTCCACTTAGTTGTGGAGCCATTACGAAGTTATTACGATGCGTGCATACGTGTTGTAGAATACTCAATCGCTGTCGTTTTCTAGAGAAAGATGATTGCTTGTGAAGAAGGAAGACGCAATTGAGCTCGAGGGTACGGTAAAGGAACCGCTGCCCAACGCCATGTTTAAGGTCGAGCTCGAGAACGGTCATTCGGTTCTGTGCAACATTTCTGGCAAGATCCGAATGAATTACATCCGTATTCTCCCCGGTGACAGGGTTGTCGTGGAGCTTTCCCCGTACGACCTGACCCGCGGCCGCATCACCTATCGCTACAAATAGCGGCACGCATACACGCACTCCATTTCCGGCTGCAGGCTTAGCTCAACCTACGGTCGGATTGTGTGTGAAGACCAGCCATAGTTTTAAACGCCTGCGGCTGGGCGAGTAGATAGTAGGGAAGTAGTTTGAGCGCTACCGAAAGGAAGAACGATGAAGGTACGTCCTTCGGTCAAGAAGATGTGCGATAAGTGCAAAATCATTAGGCGCCATGGCAAGGTCCTCGTCATTTGCGAGAACCCCCGTCATAAGCAGCGTCAGGGTTAAGAGAGGAGACTACGTTGGCCCGTATTAATGGTGTCGACCTCCCGCGTGAGAAGCGCGTTGAGATCGGTCTGACCTACATTTACGGCATCGGCCGCACCACTGCGACGAAGATTTGCGTCGAGTGCAACGTTAACGTGGATACGCGCGTTAAGGACCTCACCGAGGATGAGGTTAACGCCATCCGCGATTATATCGATAAGAACCAGATCATGGTTGAGGGCGACCTCCGCCGTGAGCGCAACCAGAACGTCAAGCGCCTTATGGACATCGGCTGCAACCGCGGCCTTCGTCACCGCAAGGGCCTCCCGGTCCGCGGCCAGCGCACCCACACTAACGCTCGTACCCGCAAGGGCCCGAAGCGTCAGATCGGTGCTAAGAAGAAGAAATAAGGAGCGCTAGATAGATGGCTACTGCTAAGAAGAACGTTCGCGCTGCCCGTCTGAAGCGCGCGGACCGTAAGAACATTTCCGTGGGCCAGGCTCACATTCGTTCTACGTTCAACAACACGATCGTTTCGATCACCGATCCCCAGGGCAACGTCATTTCCTGGAAGTCGGCTGGCCAGGTGGGCTTCAAGGGCTCCCGTAAGTCCACGCCGTTCGCTGCCCAGATGGCTGCCGAGGCTGCTGCCAAGCAGGCCATGGAGCACGGTATGAAGAAGGTTTCCGTCTTCGTCAAGGGCCCCGGCTCCGGTCGTGAGACCGCCATCCGCTCCCTCCAGGCTGCTGGCCTCGAGGTCTCGAGCATCCAGGACAAGACTCCCATTCCGCACAACGGCTGCCGCCCCAAGAAGCGTCGCCGCGTGTAACTGAAAGGATCGTATCAATATGGCAATCGACAGGACTCCTGTTCTTAAGCGCTGCCGTCAGCTCGGGATCGATCCCGCTGAGCTCGGTTACAGCAGCAAGAAGGAATCTATCCGTCAGCCCAAGCGCCGTCGCAAGGAATCTGAGTACGGCATGCAGCTGCGCGAGAAGCAGAAGGTCAAGTTCATCTATGGCGTTCTGGAGAAGCAGTTCCACGGCTACTTCAACAAGGCCCGTAAGATGAACGGCGTCACCGGTGAGAACCTCATGATCATCCTTGAGTCTCGCCTCGACAACGTCGTCTTCCGTCTTGGCTTCGCCCGCACCCGCAAAGAGGCTCGTCAGTCCGTCCGTCACGGTCACTTCACCGTGAACGGCAAGCGCGTGGACATCCCGTCCTACCGCGTCAAGGCCGGCGACGTCGTCGCTGTCGGCGAGAAGTTCCGTGACCTCCTCCCCATCAAGGAGGCCCTGATTTCCTCCGAGCGCTTTGAGGTCCCTGGCTGGCTCGAGGTCGATATCGAGAAGCTGTCTGGTAACGTGCTCGCTCTGCCGACGCGTGAGCAGATCAGCGGTGATATCAACGAGCAGCTCATCGTCGAGCTCTACTCTAAGTAGTCCATCCGGGCTGCTGAGGCTGGAGGTAATACATGTCAGAATTCATTAGGCCTCAGGTTCAGGTCGAAGAGATCAACGAGACGTCTGCTCGTGTCTCCGTCGAGCCGCTCGAGCGTGGTTACGGCGATACGCTGGGTAACTCCCTTCGTCGCGTTCTTCTGTCCTCGCTCGAGGGTGCCGCCGTCGAGGCTATTCAGATCGATGGTGCGCAGCACGAGTTCATGACCATCCCTAACATGGTCGAGGATGTCACCGACATCGTCCTGAATGTCAAGGGTCTTGTCTTCAGGGCTCTCGGCACGACCGACGAGGCGACCGCCACCATCTCGGTTGACGGCCCCTGCGAGGTCACCGGTGCGGACTTCTTTATTCCGTCCGAGTTTGAGCTGGTCAACCCCGGGCAGCACATTGCTACGCTCACCGAGGGTGGCCATCTCACCATGAGCATGCGCATCGGCTATGGCCGCGGCTATGTTTCTGGCGAGGCCAACAAGCGCGACAACGATCCCATCGGTGTGATCCACGTCGACTCGCTGTACTCGCCGGTTTCCCGTTGCGCCAAGCTCGTTGAGGCTTGCCGTGTCGGTCAGCACACCGACTACGACCGCCTTGTCCTCGAGATCGAGACCAACGGCTCCATCGCCCCGCGCGACGCCGTGGTCCAGGCTGCCAATATCATCAACCAGCATATGGCCGCCTTTATGAACCTTGCCGAGACCCCCGAGGTCGAGGAGGAGGCTTCGATCTTCGCTCCCGAGGTCACCAACGACAACGCCGAGCTGGACAAGCAGATCGAGGATCTGGACCTTTCCGTCCGTTCCTACAACTGCCTTAAGCGCGCCAGCATTCACTCGGTCCGTCAGCTCGTTGAGTTCTCGGAGAATGATCTGCTCAACATCCGTAACTTCGGTGTTAAGTCGATCGAGGAAGTGAAGGACAAGCTTGAGTCCATGGGCCTGAGCCTGAAGGCTTAATGCTTCGCATATTTGAGGAGAAACTAGACCATGCGTCACAACGTTAAGAAGGGCCTGAAGCTCGGCACCGATGCGAGCCACACCAAGGCCATGAAGAAGAGCCTTGCTAAGGCCCTCTTCGAGAACGACCGCATCAAGACCACCGAGACCCGCGCTAAGGCGCTGCGTTCGGTCGTCGATCCGATCATCACCTGGGCCAAGAAGGGCGACCTGCACTCTCGTCGTCTGGCTATCGCCAAGCTCGGCGATAAGCAGCTCGTTGCCGAGATCTTCGACAAGGCTGCCCAGGGCATGTGGCAGGACCGCAACGGCGGTTACACCCGCATCATGAAGCTCGGCAACCGCAAGGGCGACAACGCTCCCATCGTTATCATGGAGCTCGTCACCGAGCCTTGCACGCCTAAGGCCAAGAAGGCTGCTCCGGCCCCCAAGAAGGCCGCTGCTCCCAAGAAGGTCGAGGCTGTCGAGGAGGCTCCTGCTGAGGAGACCGCTGAGTAGACAATCCGTCTGCATAGGCTATATTCGAGGGGTACGTTCGCGTACCCCTCTTTTTTTGTCGAAATGCCATTGCCTGTTTGTTGGGAGCGCCCATGACCGCGCCGTCTGATTTCAATTCGATTCCAGAGCTTGATGCTACGCTCTTATTCCGTGTTGCCTATGACGGCTCGTCGTATAGCGGATTTGCCGAGCAGCCGGGCCAGACGACCGTTGCGGGCGAGTTGCGCCGCGCTATCGAGACGCTGCTGCGACGCCCAATCGATCTGACGAGGGCGGGGCGTACCGATGCCGGTGTGCATGCGCTGGGCAATGTCGCAGTTTTTGACACAGATGCACGGATGCCTGCGGAGAAGTTTTCCTATGCGCTGAATACACGGCTGCCACAGGATATCCGTATCCAGGATTCCTGCCAGGTGCCGGAAGATTTTCATCCGCGGTTTCAGGAAACCATAAAGACATATGAGTATAAGATCTACAACCGGCAGTTCCCGGATCCGACGAAACGGCTGTACACGTATTTTTATTATTATCCACTGGATG
>CALLST010000108.1:0-6726 GCA_938011875.1 uncultured Collinsella sp.
CTTTTACCCGCGGCGACGCCGGCGGATATACCTACAACTATTAGCGTCTAGAGCGTCCCTGCGCATGGCGGGGGCGCTCGTTTTTACGGATATATGTCGCTTGACCGATGAGCGGCAAAAACTGACCGTCTACCGAGAGGGGAGGATGAAATCATAAAATCGGTATTAAAAACGGCTAACCTGTAATCGTTCACTGGTATTAAGAACCTTTGAATTGTTGAGCTTGGGGCCAAGATGTCCACAAGGTTAAGCGGTGCGACGGGGCGGCAAGCCCGTTCATTCCGTGCGACAATTCAAACTGCTCGTGAAAGGAGCGGGAATGAAGGAGACCGAGAAGATCGAGATCATGCACTTCGACCAGGAGGGCTACCTCGAGGACGGCAGGAACGTCTACGAGGCCGGCAAGAAGATGACCGCCCTGGCCGACCGCGTGCACGAGGAGGGCTACGACGCCGTCTTCCTGATGGGCGTCGGCGGCACCTGGGACGAGTTCATGCAGCTCGAGTACCTCATGAACAAGTTCGGCGACCGCGACCTCGAGGTCTACCTGATCCACGCCGCCGAGTGGAACGTCATGGGCCACAAGCGCATGACCGACAGGTCCGTCGTGCTGACCGCCTCCGAGTCCGGCACCACCCCCGAGGTGCTCGAGGCCGTCGGCAAGATGAGGGAGATGGGCGTGCGCGTCTTCGCCATGACCAACCCCGAGGGCAAGATCGGCCAGGCCGTGGGCGCCGAGAACTGCGTCATGATGGCCTCCGACCACGGCGCCGGCGGCTGCGAGAAGGGCTACTACCTCGCCGACTGCTTCGGCCTGCGCCTGCTCAACCGCCGCGGCTGCTTCCCCAAGTTCGACCTGTTCATCGAGCAGACGAAGGACGTCTGGAAGGACATGCTCGACATCCGCAAGCGCTTCGAGCCGCGCGCCGAGGAGCTCGCCCGCAAGTACGCGCTGGCCGACTACACCATGTTCATCGGCTCGGGGGCCCTCTGGGGCGAGACCATCCTGTACTCCATGTGCCTGCTCGAGGAGATGCAGTGGAAGCGCATCCGCCACATCACCTCGCACGACTTCTTCCACGGCACGCTCGAGCTGCTCGAGCCCGGCGTCCCGGTGTTCCTGTTCATGGGAGAGGACGAGTGCCGCGCCCTCGACGAGCGCGTCCGCGCCTTCCTCACCAGCGGCGTGACCGGCGACGAGGACTACGTCATCATCGACACCGCCGAGTACGCGATCCCGGGCCTGGACGACGACTTCCGCGTCATCGTGTCGCCGTGGATCCTGTCCGTGCTGACCACCGACCGCCTCTCGCGCAACTACGAGCTGGTCACCAAGCACAACCTCAAGTACCGCCGCTACTACCACCAGTTCGACTACTAAGAGCTGGTCACGGGTCCGATATCTTGGCTGGTTGATATCTCGACCCTGCACAAGGGCGTCCGCATTTGCGCGGGCGCCTTTTTTGCGTTGTGACAAGAGACTGCTGCTAACCGCTTGCCCTATGTTTCCAAATGAATACGGTGTGAGCCGAGGAGGACGATTCTCCCCGCAAATACTCTAGTATGCTAAAGTACTCAGAAGACCGGCGGAGCTATGCCGGTCTTTCGTTCTATATGAAACACAGCATGAGGAGGCTCACCAGATGACGGCCACACCGTGGGGATTCCGGGACATATTGCCCGAGGAGGCTCAGGCGCGCGAGGAGATTGCGCTGACGGTGAAGGGCTGTTTCAGGGAGCATCATTACCTTCCGGTCGAGACACCGCTGCTCGAGGACAAGGGTTCGCTCGAGGAAGGCGGCCGCATTGCGGATACGCCGTTTAAGCTCTTTGATGACGACGGTCGCCTGCTGGTGGTCCGTCCCGACAACACGTTGCCGATCGTGCGCCTGGTTTCGACCCGCATGCACGCTGCCGACCTGCCCCTACGCCTTCGCTACGAGGCGCCGGTGGTTCGCGAATGCCAGCGCAATGCCGGTGGCTCGCGTCAGTTTACGCAACTGGGTTTTGAGCTCATCGGCGCGGGCGACGCCGCGGGCGATGTCGAGATTGTCTCACTGGTCGCCGAGACCGTGCGCAAGCTGGTACTTCCCGATGCGCGCATTATCGCAGGTAGCGTGCGTCCGTTTAAGGAACTGCTCGCGGCGTGCGAGGATCGCGAGCTGGCCGCCGAGGCCCTGCGCTGCGTGCACGCCAACGACTTTGTGGGCCTCGATGCCCGCGTGGCGGCAAGCACCGAGTCCGATGCCGTCAAGGCCGCCATTAGCGAGCTGCCGCGTCTGCACGGTGGAGCCGAGGTGCTCGACCGCGTGGATGCGCTGCTGGGGGCCGCCGGTATCGCTGCGCCGCTGACGCGCGAGCTGCGTGCCCTGGTCGAGGGCCTGGCCCCCGAGGAGGCCCAGGTGCTGTCGTTCGACTTCTCCATCATGAACTCTTTCGATTACTACACGGGCCTGGTCTTTAAGGCCTATGCCGGCGGCTTGCCCGATCCGGTCGGTTCGGGCGGACGCTACGACTCCATCTTTACCGGTGCGTTTGGCGACGGTATCGAGGTGCCGGCGGCGGGCTTTGCCTTTTCGCTCGAGCGTCTGGAGGCCGCGCGCACCTCGGCCGAGGACGCCGCTTCCGATGGCGATCACGCCGCGGGCCGTGGCGCCGAGGGCCCGCTGCGCATTGCCGTGCCCAAGGGCTCGCTTAAGGTCGATACGCTCGACGTGCTCGAGGCCGCGGGTCTGGACGTCTCTGAACTGCGTGACCCCGGCCGTCACCTGATCGTGCGCGGTCGCGACACGCGCGCCGGCGAGGGCGCGGTCGGAGATATAGAGTTTGTCATTGTGCGCCCCAGCGATGCGCCCGCCTTTGTGGGCTGCGGCGGTGCCGATTGCGGCATCTGCGGTTGGGACTCGCTCATCGAGGCCGACCTCAACCTGCTGCAGCTGGTCGATTTGGGCTACGGCCTGTGCACCTTTATCGAGGCGGAGCCCGCGTGGCGCGCCGGCCAGGCCGAGCGCAACTATGCCCGCCGCGGGTCGCTTCGCGTGGCCACCAAGTACCCGCGCATCGCGAGCGCCTGGTATGCCGAGCGCGGCGTGAACGCCGACATCGTTTCGCTGCACGGCAACATCGAGCTGGGCCCCATCGTCGGCATGACCGATCGCATCGTGGACATTACCGCCACGGGTGCCACGCTGCGCGACAACGACCTGGTCATCACCGGCCGCATCATGGATTGCACGGCCCGCTTCTTTGTCAATCCGGGTGCCGCGCGCCTGGATCCGCGCGTGCGTAATCTGGCAGATCGCCTGGCCGCGGCCGTGAAGGACAAGCATTTTGAGCCCGTCGCGGGCTCGGCGCAATAGCGCGAGCACGCACGGGCGCCCCAACGTCCGGGCTGCGGGCTGATTGGCGCCGCCGCCCGGCCTTTCGTTTTTCAGACGCAACCTCGACCGATAGGGGATACCGATATGAAGACCATCAAGCTTGCTCCCGGTGAGCGCCTCGTTACCAACCAGCTCAACCGCAAGGGTGTGCTGCCGCAAAACATCGTCGACGCCGCCCGCGATATCGTGGCCAACGTGCGTGCCAACGGCGATGCCGCGGTGCGCGATTACTGCCAGCGTTTTGACGGTGTTGAGCTGCAGAGCTTCCGTCTGCCGCAGGAGCAGATCGATGCCGCGCTCGAGGGCCTCGACCCGGCTTTTGTCGCCGCGCTCGAAAAGGCTGCGCGCCAGATTCGCGAGTTCCACCAGCGCGAGGTCGAGCAGGGCTGGTTTACCACGCGATCGGATGGCACGATGCTCGGCGTTAAGGTGACCCCGCTCGCGGCGGCCGGCATCTACGTGCCGGGCGGTCGCGCACAGTATCCCTCCACGGTGCTTATGAATGCCATTCCCGCCAAGGTCGCCGGCGTTAAGCGCGTGGTCATGGTGACCCCGCCGCAAAAAGACGGCCTGATCAGCCCCTACACGCTCGCCGCGGCAAAGCTCGGCGGCGTGGACGAAATTTATATGGTGGGCGGCGCCCAGGCCGTGGCCGCGCTGGCATACGGTACCGAGACCATTCCGCGCGTCGACAAAATTACCGGCCCGGGCAACGCCTTTGTTGCCGCCGCCAAGCAGATTGTCTCGGGCGATGTGGGCATCGACATGGTCGCCGGCCCCTCCGAGGTCTGCGTGCTGGCCGATGCTACGGCCAAGCCCATGGTGGTCGCGGCCGACCTGATGGCCCAGGCCGAGCACGATCCGCTGGCAGCCTGCTATCTGGTGACCTGCGACGAGCAGTTTGCGCGCGAGGTCGAGGCGGGTATCGACATTCTGGTAGCGCAGTCGCCGCGTGCCGAGATCACGCGTGCCTCGCTCGACAATGAGGGCACCATCGTGGTGGCAGCCGACATGGCTGCCGCCGTCGAGGCGGTGAACACCGTGGCGCCCGAGCACCTGGAGCTGCACTGCAAGGATGCGATGGGCTTGCTCGGCGGCATTCGCAACGCCGGCGCCATCTTTGTGGGCGCGTGGAGCTCCGAGCCGCTCGGCGATTACGTTGCCGGCCCCAACCACACGCTGCCGACCGGCGGCACCGCCATGTTCTCCAACCCGCTTTCGGTGGAGGAGTTCGTCAAGCGCTCGAGTGTCATTTGCTATACGCCCGAGGGCTTGCTCTCCGACGCTCCCGCTACGCAGCGTCTGGCCGAGGCCGAGGGCCTGTGGGCACACGCGCTTTCTGCCGCACTGCGCCGTCGCGTGTTGGAGCAGGGCGAGGATGCCGTGAGCGCCGAGTTGCTCGCCGCGGCCGACCTGACCAAGGTTGCCTGGCCGGGCGACGCCGTGGCGACGGTTGCCGAGGGCGTTGACCTGGCGGCTGTGAGCGCGGATGGCGTTGGCCCGACCGGCAAGGAGGCCTAATATGGCCGAGCTGACGCCCCGTATGAAGGAGCTCGTCCAGCCCTACTTGGCCGGCATTGAGCCCTACGATCCCAATTTTACGCCCACGCGCATCAACCTTTCGGCCAACGAGAACACCTATCCCGTGCCGGCTGGCGTGCGCGAGGCGGTCGACGCCGCCCTGGCTGCTACACCGCTCAACCGCTATCCCGATCCCATGTCCAACGATCTGCGCGACGAGCTTGCCGCTTGGCATGGTGTGGCGCGCGAGAACATCTGCGTGGGCAACGGCGGCGACGAGCTGCTCTATAACTACCTGCTGGCGTTTGGCGGCGCGGGACGGACCCTGCTCAACTGCCCGCCGTGCTTTAGTGAGTATGCGTTCTTTGCGTCGCTTTGTCAGACCGAGGTGCGCGATGTGTGGCGCGACCCGGCGACCTTTGAGCTCGACCAAGCGGCTGTGCTCGCAGCGGCGCCCGAGTGCAATCTGGCGATCGTGACCTCGCCCAATAACCCCACGGGCGATGTGACGCCGCTCGACTTTGTCGCGGCCCTGTGCGATGCGTGCCCCGGCATGGTCATGGTCGACGAGGCCTACGTTGAGTTTGCCGACGATTCGTTTGGCGCGGCTACCACGGCGCAGGGGCTTATCGCCGAGCATCCCAACCTGGTGATTCTGCATACGCTGTCCAAGGCGTTCGGCGCCGCCGGCACGCGTCTGGGCTATGTGATCGCGGCGCCCGAGGCCATCGATGTGTTTGCGGCAATTCGCCAGATCTACTCGGTTAACGTGCTGAGCCAGGCCGCCGCGCTTGCCTGCGTGCGTGCCCGCGATGCGTACGCACCCGTGGTAGCACAGGTTGCATCCGAGCGCGAGCGCGAACTGTGTGCCCTGCACGCAATGGCTGCCGAGGGCATGCCCGTGGAGGCGTGGCCGAGCGCGGCGAACTTTGTGCTCGTGCGCACGCCGCATGCCACGCGCGTGCGCGAGCGCCTGCGCGACGAGTATTCACTTTTGGTGCGCGACTTTAGCTACGCGCCGGGGCTCGCGGACTGCCTACGCATTACCGTGGGCACCCCGCAGGAAAATGACGAGGTGCTGGCCGCGTTTGCCGCGCTGGTGAAGGAGGAGATGTAGATGGGCCGTTATGCCGAGGTGACCCGCAAGACGGGCGAGACCGACATTGTCGTAAAGCTCGACCTGGACGGATCTGGCGTGTGCGACATCTCGACCGGCGTGCCGTTTTTCGACCACATGCTCAACGCCTTTGGCCGCCATGGTTTGTTTGATTTGACGGTACACGCGGTGGGCGACGTGGAAGTCGACGCGCACCACACCGTCGAGGATGTGGGCATTGTGCTGGGCGAGGCGTTCTGCCAGGCGCTGGGCGACAAGGCGGGCATTACGCGCTTTGCCGACGCGGCGATCGCCATGGACGAGACACTTGTGATGGCTGCTGTTGATATTTCGGGCCGCGGGCAGGCCTACTGCGAGCTGCCCGTGCCGACCGAGCGCGTGGGCAGCTTCGATACCGAGCTGGCCGTCGAGTTCTTCTACGCCTTTGCGCGCGACGCCAAGCTCACGCTGCACGTGCGCGAGCTGGCGGGCGGCAACTCGCATCACATTATCGAGGCTGCCTTTAAGGCCGTGGGCCGCACGATGCGCCACGCCTGCGAGCTCGATCCCCGCGTGCAGGGCATCCCCAGTACCAAGGGCTCGCTGTAACCGCCACAAAGGCAAATACCACCACAAAGGGGACAGGCACCTTCGTGGTGGTTTTGGAGGATGGGAAAAGGGAGGGGTCGCGTGGGCGAACCGAAGATCGTGGTGGTCGACTACCACAAG
>CALLST010000109.1:0-3224 GCA_938011875.1 uncultured Collinsella sp.
AGTGTTCTCGTTACCCTCAACTTGGCTGATCGGGATACTGCCCGCGCCGCCCGCAGCCGCAAACGCCATGGTCACGGGGGCCATCACGCCGCCGAAGCTCAGCGCTGCTGTGAGGCCGGCGGTTACTGCCAGTCGTGCGATGTTCTTGTTCATGTGCATCTTCTTTCCTCTGCTTTCTACTTTGTAACTCATTCGATCGGTCATCATCTGTCTGTGTCTTAGCATCTGCTTCGCTATGTCTCGCCCCGCTCTCTGTGGGGCTGCCAGCTACTCTTTATGGCTGCCACCTCCCCGCTTGACCAGGAGCGCGACCACGATGAGCGCGGCTCCGACGACCGCAACGGCGACCGCGGTGAACATTGCCATATCGCCAGTCGAAGGCATAAAGCCTCCGGTGAAGATGCTAGGGGGCGTGCCGGCGGGCGAGTTGATGAGCGACGCCTCCAGGCTGCCCGTCGACCCATCCGCGCTGTCGGCGCGCAGGGGCGACTCGGCCGTGATGGTGAGCTTGGGCTTGGCGGCGGCCACCTGGTCGACGTCCAGGCCCTCGGCCTTGACCGTCACGGAGCGCGTGCCCTCAAAGGCGGTGTAGCCCTTGGGCGCCTTGAGCTCGCGGACCTCCAGCTTGCCCGAGTCCACGCCCGAGACGGACACGCGGCCGTCCTCGCCCGTGGTGACGGTGGCCTTGCCCTCTGCATCCCACGTGCCGTCGGCCGCCAGTGTGCGACCGCGGTCGTCGGCGATGCTCAGGACCGCCCCGGCAAGCGGCTTGTCGCCGTCGCTGCCGCGCTTGGTGAGCGCGAGATCCCAGGTGTAGGCGCACGCGTCATCACTCGGCGTGCGGGTGAATCCGGCATCGCCGGACTGGTCGGCAAAGGGTGAGCGCGGGTAGCGCAGGTAGACCTCGTTGGGGTTGCCCTTCGCGATGCCGTGGTTACACGCGCCGTTGAGCGGCGCGTTGTACACGGCGACCACGCGGGCGCCCGCGGCGAAGGCGTCTGCCCCGCCGAGCACGTCGATGAGGTCGCCGGTGCGCACGGTGAAGGTCTTGCCGTCGACCGAGACCCCGCACTGGGCCGTGATATCGGTCCAACCCTTCGCGGGCTCGGTGCCGGCGCGACCGTCCCTGCCGGCCGAAACGGCGTCAAAGCCGCCGTCCGCGCCCACCGCCGCGTACACGCGCATGCTCGCGACCACCTTGGAGGGATCGAGCCCCGCGCTCATAGTATCGACGAACTGCACCGTATAGGTGCCGTAGGCGGTAAGACCCGCCGGGACCGTGGCAGAGAGGCGCCAGTACAGGTCGTCGGCGACCGTGGCGTCGGCGGCCTTCTGCCAGGCGGCGGTGCTGTCCTCCAGCACGTGCTTTTGGACCTTGGGGGTCGCCGCCTTGGGCTTGACGGTGACGGCGCTGCCGCCGACCAGGGCCATGATCGGCGCGGTGCCGGCCTCGCCCTGGTCGATGGCGTCGTCGTCGGCGACGATGAGCCAGTAGCCGCAGGGCAGCTCGGCCGCCATACCCGCGTTGAGGGGAACAGAAGCGGCACCTGCATTGCAAATCGCACAGGCGAGCCTTGCCGCCAGAGCGGTCGACATATGTCCGTCGGCATTCAGCCACTCGGCAGCCTCTTGCGCCGTCGATGCCGAGCTATCAAACCCCGCATCATAAAGAACGGGAAGGACAGCCTGACGAGCTGCATCGCTCGCCCACGCCAAGTCCGTCGCGACCTTTTGATCGGAGCCGGCTTTATCGGTAACAGTTGCCGAAAAGAGCTGGTATGCATCGTATTGCGTCGCGACGTCGCCGCCAATCGTGATGGCTCCGGCATCGGCAGCACGGGCCGTCTCGGGCGACGCCGCAAAAGCGAGGATAGTCGTCATGGCCACCATCATGACGGTCAACAAGCGGCGGTGCAGTTTACTCACGGCGACCATCTCGATCAAGACCACGGTGGCGACGAGCATGCATCCACGTCGCGGCAAAACACAACAGCGAAGCGCCGGCAAGATATGTCATAGTCAAGCCAGCCTCGCCCGCCTCAGGTAGCGTAGTCGAGTACTTGTTGGTAAAGGTCGGCGGATTCTGAGAGCCATCGTTATAGGTAACTAGGGCGTCGAGCTGGTCCGTGCCATTAGTTACCTTAACCGTGACGTTGTACACGGTCCTGTCATAGGTGATGTGATCTTTAACATGGTCGACGGCGCCCTCGGGCTCGACCTCGGAGATGGTGTAGGTATAGGTTCCCGCCTTGTTGTACTTGACGTCAAAGGAGACATTTCCCTTGTCATTATTGGTCACCGTCTGGAGCACCTTGCCCTCGGCGTCCTTGAGCACGAACGAGAACTGCCCCGCCTTGAAAGTGCCACCTTAAAGCACTTTCTTTGCTTTAATAACCGCAGAGCCCGTTAGGCGATTGTCGTAGATCCAGATCTCGTCCTTTTTGTCATCGCCGATGATTTCGGAGTCTTTGACGATGCTCTTCGCTTTATTGAGCTCAGTTTGATACTCCTCATCGTCAGCATTACCCTTAAGCATGATCCACGTGGGCGCCGCCGCGGCATAGCCGTCAGGCGCTTTCGTCTCCACGAGCTGGTAAAGCACGCAATTTACCATCGCCTTGTCTTCTGCGCCAAACGAGATTTTGCCGTTGGCGTCGGTGGGGGCGGCTTCAAACTTAGTCCTTGCATTCTCGATACCCACCGTTGCAACCTGGTCCATATTCACGCTGTAGAGCGTAAACTCCGCGCGCTCGAGCGTCGCACCGACCTGCTGGGCGTCATACTTGGTCATCGTGATGCCGTAGCCGTTGCCACCTGCGCTGGCTGAAGCTTTTTTAATTTCCCATGTTTGATCATCAGTCGCAGAACCGTCCTTCACACCCGTAAGCATGGCGGTATTGGATAGAGGAACCTTGTTGCCAGGGATTCCGGTCGGGATAACCTCATACTCGACCTGGAGGTATTTCTTGTCGGGTACCTTAAGCGTCAACTTCGTACGCGAGCCAGTTTCATCCTTGACCTGCTCCACCTTCGACGAATAGTCCTTATCAGCCAGCGGTGACCAGGCACCATACACCCACTCATAGACCTTAAGCGTCGACGGCACCAGCGTGCACTTGGCATCCATGGTATCGACGAGCTCAAGGAAGTCGGTGCCGTTTTTAAGGGCAACGGCAGACTCGTTAACAAGAAGGGGGTGCGGACAGAAAGTTGGACCGCGGGGC
>CALLST010000110.1:0-2052 GCA_938011875.1 uncultured Collinsella sp.
AATTACCCCATCAAAAACTAACCCATCCCCCGCCCCATCAAACGTTGCGGTGTAATATTCCCTGTTCACGCCCTTCCGCACCAAAAACAGCAACTATACCACCGCAACTACAGCCAACGAGTTGTTGCGATTAGGTGAACGTTCACCTTTTTATTGTTTTTCTCTTCGCAAATAAAATCCCGTGCGTATACTTAGGCTCAAACGAAACCGATTTCGTTGAGCGTGGGCAATAGGATGTTAAGACACACCCTACCATCTTGGCATCTTATCGCCCACGCAATGCCATTTGCTTTCTTCCCGTCTCGTTGGACCTTTAGTCCCATTCCGGCACAGCGAGACACTTCCTAGACGACTGACCGTGGGGCCGGCTTTTCTGCTTTTGCAGCAGTGCCTCCGATAACCCTCTTTTGCCGGCCCTGGTCAGCTTTTTCACACAACCGAAAGGACGGGTAGCAACATGCGACCGCTCATCATCATGCATGGCGAGAACATCGACTGGTGCCATACCGTCATTAGAATGCTGATGTATCTTGTGGGCGTTGCAGTACTGGCACTCGGTATGAGTCTCCAGACGGCATCCGGCCTGGGCGTCGCCGCGCTCACGTGCTTTGCCACAACCCTATCCATGCTCACTGGCAAGACGCTCGGCTTTTGGATCACCGCAACCTACGTCGCCTACATCGTGGCGCAATTAGCCATCTTGCGAAGCGAGTTCCAGCCGCGCATCCTGCTCGAGTTGTTCTTCTCAACGCTGATTGGCGGCTTGACCGACCTCTTCATGGCGGTCAACCCACTGCATCCCACGGCACTCCCCACACAGATTGCGACCATGCTGCTCTCCCTCGCTGTCACCGCATTTGGCGTAAGTCTCGTCGTCAACATGGGCGTTGTCCCCAACGCGCCCGACGGCTTGGTGCAAGTCATTGCCGAAAAGCTTAAACGCCGCTTTGGTGACGTAAAAGTCGTGTTTGACTGCTCACATGTCGCCGCCTCGCTCGCGTTGTCGCTGATCCTTATGTACAACCTGGGCGGCTTTGGCGTCACGACCGCCATCTCGGCACTGTTCCTGGGCCATGTCATCAACGTCGCCAACAAGCTGTTCGCCCAGCGCTTTATCCGCGCGGCATTCGGAAAATAGCACCACCGTAAGAACCCGAGAACAGCGCTATACGTTGCTATATCTCACTATACTTTGCAATATCTTGCTATACTTTGCTATATCTTGCTATATCTTGAGCAAAGGTGGCTCACATGCAAACAAACCCTTTTAAGCCCACAGCAGGTAAAACACCTCCCACGATTATCGGCCGCGAAGATGTACTTGAAGAATTCAGTGAAGGCCTCACCAACGGGCCTGGTGCCCCTGGGCGCCTAATGCGCATAGCCGGCGTCCGTGGAACGGGCAAGACGGTCCTCCTTGACGAGTGCTCACGTTTGGCGCAAAGCCGTGGCTGGACGGTCATAAAAGAGGTCGCAACCGAGGGACTTTGCCAGCGCATTCTCGAACAGCTGCAGCCCAAATTCCAGGCCAAACACGCCAGATTTGAGCCCACCGTAGCTGGCATATCCATCGGCAGCATAGATATTGAGCGAATCGGCCCATCGCTACGCGACGCCATGAGACAGACAATATCCAAGAATGGAAATGGCCTGCTCATCACTCTCGACGAGGTTCAAGACGCAGAGCTCGATGAGGTCCGAACGCTCTCCATTGCGATTCAGCAGGTTATCGGCGAAGACCTTGATATCGCCTTTGTTTTTGCTGGGCTGCCTTCGATGATTGAAAGCATCATCAACGGAAAGGCACTTACGTTTTTGCGCCGTGCCCTCCCCTTTGACCTGAAAGCTGTGGCAGTAACCGAAGTGTCGTACTCCCTCGAGGAAACCATTGAAGCGTCTGGCATGGAGTTGCAGCCAGGTATTGCCGGCCAACTTGCCGAGGCAACGCAAGGCTATCCTTTCATGATCCAACTCGTTGGATACTACGCATGGCAGTTGGCGAGACGCGCGCATACAGCGATAATTGGAGAAGAAGAAGCCGAGCGCGGCATT
>CALLST010000111.1:0-5207 GCA_938011875.1 uncultured Collinsella sp.
GCGCCGGCGGTGCGGCTTTAACCCCGCGAAGCGGAACCCCGAGTTCCTTAGCCATCTTGCCGGCAAAGGCGTGGCGTTCCCACTCCGTCTCTTTCATATCGCCCAGCGCTGGCTCGCCGCCGTCGGGCGTCGAAAGCGAATAGGCAATAAAGGTCTTGGCAGAACCAAAAAGATCAAGCACGCAAGAAGGGTCGGAAAATCCCCTCGTCATATCGTTGTCATAGGCCCGTAGATACTCGGCAAAGCTGCTCCATGGATAGCGCTCGATCTGAGCAATACCCGCTTCCTGCGGATCGGCATGTACGGAGCGAATAGCCTCCATCACCTGCCAGTCGGTATCGAGCGAGCGCCGGTCAAAACGGTTCTGGAACAGATGCCCTGTGCGCCCCGTGCGTTTATTGAACCGCCGCGCGTACGTCAAAAGCAGCCGGTGCATCGCCGCGCTCATCGCGTCCTCGTAATCTGCAAGCACCAGACGCACGTGATTGCCCATAAGACACCAGGCGATAACCGTCACGCCCGCCTTGCGGCAGCACTCACGCATCAGCTCCAAGAACTCCCACCGGTCTTCATCGCCCTCAAAGATGAGCTGCTTGCCCGTACCGCGGGCACAGACATGGTAAAAGCCGGTAACCGTTCTCCAAACGCGCTGCATGGCGCTCCCTTCGCCGGGATCTGCTTGCCATCCAATACAGCACGATTGAAGCGTGCCATCAAAACATTCACGCAAAACAATTCGCTCGCGCGGCCAAAGGCAGTAAACAGGCGGCGAACGGCACCGTTGCAACAGGTCAACCCCCGCAACGCTTACAAGAGCTGCCCAAAAGCTTGCCAAAGACGGACCCCCTCTACGGAAGTTCGCGACCACAGAACATAGAGTTAAACCGTTTCAATTAAAACTTCCGGACTTCTCGCTACGAAA
This sequence comes from uncultured Collinsella sp., assembly GCA_938011875.1. Classification (GTDB taxonomy): domain Bacteria; phylum Actinomycetota; class Coriobacteriia; order Coriobacteriales; family Coriobacteriaceae; genus Collinsella. The sequence continues at coordinate 923 of CALLST010000111.1, forward strand.
ACTGAGCCGTTCGCCGAATATTCCGTGCATTTCGCGGTATTATAGGGGCTGCATGTCATGTCCCTTTCGAAGGGTCGCCCGGCAATCGCCAGCCACGACCCCCAGACGGGACGCCAACACGATAGAGAGGAGAGGCATGCAGTACTCACAGGAAGTGGAGAACATGTGCCCCGTTGCCAAGGGTGCATACCACGGCCCCGCACCCATCCCCGAGGAGGGCAAGTGGGTCCAGGCTAAGGAGATTTCCGACATCTCCGGTCTTACGCACGGTGTGGGTTGGTGCGCACCTCAGCAGGGCGCCTGCAAGCTCACGCTGAACGTCAAGGACGGCATCATCGAGGAGGCCCTCGTTGAGACCATCGGCTGCTCGGGCATGACCCACTCTGCCGCCATGGCTTCCGAGATCCTTCCCGGTAAGACCATCCTCGAGGCCCTCAACACCGACCTCGTCTGCGACGCCATCAACGTTGCTATGCGCGAGATCTTCCTGCAGATCGTTTACGGCCGCAGCCAGACCGCGTTCTCCGAGGGCGGCCTGCCCGTGGGCGCCTCCCTCGACGACCTCGGCAAGGGCCTTCGCTCTCAGGTCGGCACCATGTTCGGCACCAAGGCCAAGGGCGCTCGTTACCTCGAGCTCGCTCAGGGCTACGTCACCCGCATGGCTCTCAACGACAAGAACGAGATCATCGCATTCGAGTTCCTGAACCTCGGCAAGTTCACCGACGCCGTCAAGGCCGGCAAGACCCCCGAGGAGGCCATCGCTGGCGCTATGGGCCACTATGGTCAGTGGGAGAACGCTGCCAAGTACATCGACCCGCGCACCGACGAGGAGACTCACTCCGTCGCCAGCGTGTTCCCGGTTCACGAGTAGAAAGGGAGGGAAATAACTATGACTGTTACGTTCGAAGGTTACGAGCGCCGCGCTGACAAGATCAACAAGTGCCTCGCCGACAACGGCATCGCCTCCCTCGAGGAAGCTCTGCAGATCTGCACCGACAAGGGCTTCAACCCGCGTGAGATCGTCAACAACACCCAGTCCATCGCCTTCCAGAACGCTGAGTGGGCCTACACCCTCGGTTGCGCTCTCGCTGTCAAGCGTGGCGCCAAGTCCGCTTCTGAGGCTGCTGCCATCATCGGCGAGGGCATCCAGGCCTTCACCGTTCCGGGCTCCGTCGCCGAGGACCGCAAGGTCGGTCTGGGCCACGGCAACCTGGGCGCTATGCTGCTCTCCGACGACACCGAGTGCTTCGCCTTCCTGGCCGGCCACGAGTCCTTCGCTGCCGCTGAGGGCGCTATCGGCCTGGCTCTGAACGCCAACAAGGCTCGCAAGAAGCCGCTGCGCGTTATCCTCAACGGTCTGGGCAAGGACGCTGCTCAGATCATCGCCCGCATCAACGGCTTCACCTACGTGAAGACCCAGTTCGACTACTACACGGGCGAGCTCAAGGTCGTCGAGACCATCCCCTACTCCGATGGTCCCCGCGCTGCCGTTAACTGCTACGGCTCCGACGACGTCCGCGAGGGCGTTGCCATCATGTGGCACGAGAACGTTGACATCTCGATCACCGGTAACTCCACCAACCCCACGCGCTTCCAGCACCCCGTCGCTGGCACCTACAAGAAGGAGCGCCTCGAGGCTGGCAAGAAGTACTTCTCCGTCGCTTCTGGTGGCGGCACTGGCCGTACCCTGCACCCGGACAACATGGGCGCCGGCCCTGCCTCTTACGGCATGACCGACACCATGGGCCGTATGCACTCCGACGCCCAGTTCGCCGGTTCTTCCTCCGTGCCTGCGCACGTCGACATGATGGGTCTCATCGGCATGGGCAACAACCCCATGGTCGGTGCCACCGTCGCCTGCGCTGTCGCCGTCGAGGAGGCCCTCAAGGCCTAATCGCGCCCGCGCGATGCTCATATAGTTGAGCTTTGGAGCCGCTACCTTTCGAGGTAGCGGCTCTTTTTGTTTGCGCTGGTGCAGGGTAGCTAATGCCGATATATCAGTTGGGGCGAAATACGAGATGTGATGAGATGGAGCGTCAGAGCGTCCATGACGCCCACCTGCCATATTTGCCCTTTACCGATTTGCCGAGTCTTTGCGGCCCCATTGCCGATCACCCGTGCGACAATGCGCCGGACGAGAAAGGAATCCGATGGAATCGACTGATGTACTGGTAATTGGATCTGGCATTGCGGGCCTTTGCGCCGCCATCGAAGCGGCACGCACGGGTGCAACCGTCACTGTGGCAAGCGCCGGCAAGACTATGAGTGGATCGAGCTTCTTCCCCGGAACCTGGGGCCTAGGGCTTATCGGACCCGTTAACGAAGACGACGAGCAGGACCTCATCGACACCATCCTGGCCGTCGGCGGCGGCGTTGCCGACCCCGAACTCGTCCAAGCGTTCGTCCACGGCATTCCCCAAGCGATTGACTGGCTCGAGCAAGACCTGGGCGTTGAGCTCCAGCGTCCGCAAAGTGCCGCGAGCGCCCAGCAGAAGCAGTTTATCCCCTGCTTTGACCACAAGACGCGCATGTGGCGCGGCCTCACCCGCAAGCCCCTTGAGGACGCTCTGACGACCTGGATCGAGTCGCTCGGCATTCGCCTGCTCCCCCGCCATGAGCTTATCGACCTTGTTGAGGACACGAACGGCAGAATAACCGGAACCGTACTCTACGACCTTACCGAAAATCGAATCGTGCCCTTTGCCGCCACGGCCACGATCTTCGCAGCCGGGGGCACAAGCGGCCTGTTCGAGCGCAGCCTTACGTCGGCTGATGTGCTCAGCTCCTCGCAGGCCATCGCACTGGCGCACGGCGCAACACTTACTAATATAGAGTTCATGCAGATGATGCCCGGCTTCATCGAGCCCAGGCGTAACTTGGTCTTCAATGAGAAAACCTGGCGCTACGTGCACGTAGACCAGCCGGTAGATATTGCCGACGACAAGCTGGACGACCTGCTCGAGCAGCGCTCTGGATATGGTCCCTTCACGTCACGCTTGGCCTCCCGCTCTATCGATCTCGTCATCGATCAGGCAGGTGTCGAAGGTCTGGCACTCCACTACGACTTTCCCCGCGAGGATGTCCCAGAGTTTGTGCAGACCTTTGCCACCTGGCTGCAAGACGAGCACGGCATCGCGCCGACCGACGAGATGCGCGTTGCGATGTATGCCCACGCCGCTAACGGCGGCATCAAGATCGATAAGACCGCGCACACGGGCGTTGAGGGCCTCTACGCCTGTGGCGAGGCAACAGGCGGCATGCACGGCGCCGACCGCATTGGTGGCTTGTCAAGCGCCAACGGCATCGTGTTCGGACGCATCGCGGGCGCATCGGCAGCCCTTGCAGCGCAGAAAGAGCCTGAGGCGGCCCTGAAGGCGGATATCACCCTCCCCCAGTACGGCATTGCCGCAACAGATGCCGAACGCCTGACACACGGCCTTAAGCACACGATGAGCACCTATTGCATGATCAACAGGACCGAAACAGGCCTATCCGAGGCCCTGCAACAGCTTGAAAGCCTGCAAGACAAGGCCATGGCGCTGAGCAAGCCGCATGCCGATGACAGCGAGATCGCAGCCCTCGCCCGCCTGCAATCGCAGATTCAACTAGCACAGGAAATGGTCAAAGCCATGCGCAAGCGGACCGAAAGCCTGGGTTCGCACTATCGATCGAATTAAACTGGACACCTATCTAGAGCAGAGCACAACTAATCGATATCTATGGGCCCCGTGACCTCGAAGTGGCACGGGGCCCATTCGTGTCCGCACGGCAGCGTATCCTTATTCTGAGTACAGAGCGGGCAAAGCGCGCATAGACAATAGATCAGCGAGGAGGAGATATGGACAGTAGTGATATCGAGAAGTGGCGTGTCGAACTTGATAGCTACGCCAATGTGGAAGACGGCGTTGAGTATTGACTCGCACGCGATTTAATGGAACCCATGGGATACACTCGATGGGAGAACTTCGCCGAAGTTGTTAAGAGGGCAAAAGTCTCGTGCGAAACAAACAAAACTCCAGTTGATTCCCATTTTCGTGACACCACGAAAATGATAACTGCCGGTGTCGCCGCTCGCGCGGTTAAAGACTACAAGCTTACGCGCTATGCATGCTATTAATCGCCCAAAACGGAGATTCAAACAAGCCAGAGATCGCGCTCGCCCAGGCATACTTTGCCGTGCAGACGCGCCGCCAAGAGCTCATAGAGCAGCGCTTCGCAGAGATTCAGCGCTTACAGGCGCGCCACTCGCTATCCGATTCAGAGAAACAGCTCTCGGGCATTGCGT
>CALLST010000112.1:0-1248 GCA_938011875.1 uncultured Collinsella sp.
CAGCCTTACACGAGGGATAGAGGCAGGCCCTATTGAAATCGATGCCCGCGCGCAAAGCAGGCAACGCATTCTTGCCGACCCGGCGCTTCTCGAAATGGAGTGGAACGGATCCGGAGCCATCGGAATTCTCCCCTCCGCGTTTGACGCCAAGACGCTCCCCCCAAACGACGAACCCATCAACGCAACCATACAAGAAGAGAGCGCGGACAAAGAAGCAGGTGCGGGCGACACGCCGTCGCCGACAAACAGCGTCCCAGCTTCTTTCGAAGCACCGAATGAGCCCGCTACCGGTCCAAACGATCCCGAGCTCGCGGACAGTCTGGGGCTTGCTGATCCTCAGGAGATCGATGAAGGTAACTGCTGCGTGCTTGCCGCCCTCGACCACACAGAGGTCATCGATGCTGCAAACATCGAAGTTGCCGCCGCCAATCAGCCCGTCCGCAAGTCGGCTATCATCGCATTTCCTGAATCCATCGAAGTCGTCTTTTTGCCATCGGGCGAGGTCGTGGCCCCAACACTGCTCACCTTGTTGGGCGCCAAGAATACTCGAAACGAAATTAAAAAGGTCACAGTTGTCGACCCTGCAACCACCGCCAAGCTGCGTCTATACGCCGTTGCTCCAGACGGAGGCAAGACCTTGGAATTCGATGGCGACACACTCCTGGCCTGGCGACGTCTGGACATTATGCAAGACGTCTCGTATCAGATCGAACTCGAAGGGTTTGATCGTGCCCGCGATGCCAATATCATCGCCGCGGCTATTGAATCCCCGCAGCGGCTTATGACACTGCGCTTTGACTACTACCCCTATGTCCCGACAACCACCTGAGGCTTAAATGCCGCGCATCATTCCTAATACCACTTATATAACGTATTAGATGAGTCGCGATGTACCTCGCATTTCGTTCTGCTACGATTGCCACGTTGGCATCAATACAGGAGGGCTCATGCCGGGCTTGGGAACAATCATCAACGTTGTGCTTTTAGTTGCGGGCGGTCTTTTGGGATTAGCGGGCGGCCGCTTCATTACACCGCGCATCCAAGACACGCTCATGAAAGCATCGGGGCTGTGCGTCCTGTTTATCGGCCTTGGCGGCACCATGCAAAAGATGCTCGTCATTGACGGGAAAGCGCTGGAGAGCACCGGCACCACCATGCTCATCGACACGTTTGCCCTCGGCTCGCTCAACGGCGAGGCCGGTTACCTGGAAGCCGGCATCGAAAACCTGGGCGAATGGCTCAAGCGCA
>CALLST010000113.1:0-11328 GCA_938011875.1 uncultured Collinsella sp.
GTTTTGATAAAAAACTGGCCGGCTTTCGCCGGCCAGTGCTTGTTTTCATTAACCGGCCAGATTGTGCCAGGACTGCGTAAAGCCTTCGAGCATCTGCTCCTTGGTGCACGCGCCGGAGGCGTACTTCTGGATGCCGACGCCGAATTCCTCGGTCATGCCGGCGGGATAGCGGGGCCATTCCCCGCCAAGCGTCTTACCAGCTGCGACAGCTTCAGCAACAGCTGCGCTCAGCGGGCCGACGTATTCTTCGGGAGACGGAATGCTGGTCAGACCGCTGACGAAGCCGAATTCCTGCACCAAATAATACTGGCCGCGTTCGCTGGAGGTCAGCCAGTCAAGGAACTCCTTGGCCTCCTGCTTCGACTCGGATTCGTTGTTCACGACCCAGTATGTGCTGCCGCCCGCGAACAGAACGTCATTGTAATCTGCATCGTTGTTGATGGGAATGGAGAAGTAGCCAACCTCGATATCAGGATTGATCTGCATGAAGCTCAGCCATGCGCCGTTGTTGCAGAGGGTGATGGCGGCCTCTTCGTTGGCCATGCGGGAAATCTGGTCAGAGAAGCTGGTGGTCAGAGGATCTTTATAGGTATGGCGGAGCATGAGATCGACAAGATCTACCCACTCGTTGAAGACCTCGTTGGTTTCAAAGTTCTCGGTACCGTTTGTGACGTTTTCGATAAAGGCCTTGACGTCCGGCTGATTAGCAACGGCAACATTCGCGCCGAACACGCCCATGTTGTACCAGCTGCCAAGGGAGTTGATGATGGCGGGGATGCCCGCGTCCTCAAGCTGTGTGCAGACAGCCTCGAGCTCGTCGAGTGTGCGCGGCAGCTCGGTGATGCCGGCCTTTTCAAAGAGCTTGACGTTGTAGCAGAACTGGTAGCCTTCAAGGTAGAGCGGCAGGCCGTAGATCTTGCCGTCGGCGTCGCTGATGCCTTCCTTTGTGAATTCGGCCATGTTGGAGACCCAGGGCTGATCGCTCAGATCCTCAAGCTTGCTCTGCCAGAGCTCGAATTCGGTGTAGCCCTGATTGTTGAAGATGTCAGGCGCTTCGCCGCTGGCGAACTTCGTCTTGAGCAGCGTGTTATAGTCGGTGGAGTCGACGGATTCGACAACCAGGTTGATCTCCGGATGCAGCTGCATGTACTCGTCGGCGAGCGCCAGAAGCTGATCGGCGATTTCTACTTTATACTGGAAGATCTTTACGGTTTTCTTTTCTCCGCTGGCTGCGGGCTGTTCGGTGTCGGAGGCGGCGTCTGCGGCGGGGTCGGACTTGGGAGCGTCAGCCGGAGTGTCGGCCGTCTGCTGTGTCGTCTGCTTGGCGGCGCAGCCGGCAAACACGGCCAGCACCAGAAGCATCGCAAGGGCGAGGGCAAGAAGCGTCACACTGGCGCCATTATTGCCGCTGTAGTCGCGGTGCTTCTCGTTGCGCTTGGCGCAAGCGGCTTTATGCTGCTTAACTCGGCAAAGACCGTAAAGAGCGAAGCGAAGGAGGCTGTCGAGATCGTCGGTGGCCTTAAGGACAAGGTCACGTCGGGCGATTTTTCGACGCTGCCTGACGACGCGAAGAAGATCGATGAGCTCTGCGACAGCATGAAGGCGGAGACTTCGAGCCCGCTGTGGACGGCGGCTTCGTTTATCCCGGTGTATGGCAGCGATATCAATGCGGCCCGCACCATGATTGATGCCCTGTCCGATGTCTCGAGCAACGCGCTGGTTCCCATGGCCGACAACCTTTCGCAGGCCACGCCCGGCAAGCTGTTCCAGGACGGCATGATTAACGTGTCCGCGCTGCAGGCGGTCGCCGATTCGCTTTCCAGCAGCTCGAAGGTGTTCAAGAGCGCCAACGAGAAGGTCCAGGGCATTGGCGATACTCATATTTCCCAGGTGACCGAGCTGGTCGATAAGGCCAAGGACGGCTTTGCCACCCTCAACGGTGCGGTTGACGCGGCGGAGAAGGTCGCCCCCGTCCTTCCCCAGATGCTCGGCGCCAACGGCCAGACGCGCAACTACCTTGTGTACGCCATGAACAACGTCGAGATTCGTGCCTGCGGCGGCTTTGGCGGTTCGCAGGGCCTGATTTCGGTCACCGACGGCCAGATGTCGATTGGCGAGTTTGTTCCCCGCATTGGACTCAGTGAGGATGAGGCAGTCGAGAGCGTCGACGAAGAGGATGAGGCGCTGTTCGGCAACCACAGTAACCTGTACAACTCGGGCAATACCTATTCGCCTGATTGGCCCCGCAACTCGCAGCGTGTCGCCGCGCTGTGGAAGTCCCAGTATGGACAGGACGTTGATGGCGTCATCGGTATCGACCCGGTGTTCCTGCAGTATCTGCTGGGCCTGGTCGGTAACGTGTCACTGCCCGACGGAACGGTTGTCGACGGTACCAACGCTGCAAAGGTCCTCATGCACGATGTGTACTGGAACTATCCGGTCGAGGAGTCTGACGGCATCTTTGCATCCGTCGCCAGCGCTGCCTTCGACAAGATTCTTGGCGGTATCGGCGATGTCGATGTTGCGAAGCTTGTCAGCGCCGTTGAGCGCGGTGCCGAAGAGGGCCGCCTGATTGCTTGGATGAGAAACGATGATGAGCAGAATGCCATCAAAGAGACGGGCATTGACGCTTCGCTGCCCGATCCGGATGATCCGAGTGCCGATCCCGTTGCCGGCGTTTACTTTAACAACCTGAGCTTCTCCAAGCTCGACTGGTATCTGAACGCCGACACGCAGATTGGCCAGGGCGTGAAGAACGGCGACGGCACGTGCTCCTATCGCATCACCGTTACCCTGACGAACATCATGACGCAGGAGGAGGCTGGCAAGCTGCCCGACTACGTTGCGGCGAGCGCACCCGATGCCGCGCGTGACGACGAGCGTCTGAATGTCTCGTTGTTTGCCCCGACGGGCGGCAACATCAGTGACCTTACGGTTGAGGGCACCCAGTTTGGTCTTGGCGCCGCTACGTGGCATGGAATCCCCTTCTATTCGGGCACCGTTGACCTGCATGCTGGCGAGACGACGACGATCACGTATACGCTGACCACGTCGGCCGAGGCGGGGGACAAGCCGCTTACGCTGCGTCAGACTCCTACATGCCAGGCGGCTCGCGACAGCGCGTCGGCGTAGGGTTTTTCTGGTAGCGCAGATAATCGAGTACCATTTTGGGGCGGACAGGCAATCTGTTCGCCCCTATTTTGTAAGGAGAGCGCATGAAGTACTTTGGCACCGACGGCTTTCGCGGTGAGGCCAACGTTGGGCTGACGGTAGAGCACGCTTATAAGATTGGCCGTTTTGTGGGCTGGTATTACGGCGCCAACCGCGAGCGCAAGGCGCGCGTCATCGTGGGCAAGGACACCCGTCGCTCGAGCTATATGTTTGAGGCGGCGCTGGTGAGCGGCCTGGTCGCGAGCGGTGCGGACGCCTATATGCTGCACGTGATCCCCACGCCGGGCGTGGCGCATCAGACCGTGGAGGGCTGCTTCGATTGCGGCATCATGATCAGTGCGAGCCACAACCCGTTTTGCGATAACGGCATTAAGCTCGTCAACAGCGACGGCTTTAAGATGGACGAGGACGTGCTGGAGTTCATCGAGGACTATATCGATGGCAAGAGCGAGGTGCCGCTGGCAACGGGCAATCACATCGGCGCCACGGTGGACTACATGCAGGGCCGCAACCGCTACATTGCTTCGCTCATCGCCAGCGCGAACTTTTCGCTGCAGGGCGTCAAGATCGGTCTCGACTGCGCCAACGGCTCGGCGTCCTCGGTGGCCAAGCCAGTGTTCGACGCGCTGGGCGCCGACGTGCGCGTGATCAACGCCGCGCCCGATGGCTTTAACATCAACGTCGACTGCGGCTCCACGCATATGGAGCGCCTGCAGCGCCATGTGGTGGAGCAGGGCCTGGACGTGGGCTTTGCCTACGACGGCGATGCCGACCGCTGCTTGGCCGTGGATGAGCGCGGTCGCGTGGTAGACGGCGACCAGATCCTGTACGTGTGCGGCGTGTATCTGAACAAGCACGGGCGACTCTCGGGCGGTACCGTGGTGCCGACGATTGCCAGCAACTTTGGCCTGGTCAAGTCGCTGGAGCTTGCCGGTCTGAGCGCCGTGACCAGCGGCGTGGGCGACCGTCACGTGTATGCCAAGATGCGCGAGGGCGGCTACAGCCTGGGTGGCGAGCAGACGGGCCATACGATCTTTGGCGATATCGAGCGCACGGGCGACGGCATTATGACCTCGCTGCGCGTGATGGAAGTGATTCGTGCCGAGCGCGAGACGCTCTCGCAGCTCACGGCTCCGTGCAAGCTGCTGCCGCAGGCGCAGGTGGCCGTGCACGTGGCGGACAAGGACGCCGCGCTCGAGAACATGGGCGTGCAGAACGCCATCGCCGAGGCCGAGGCTGCGCTGGCAGGCGAGGGCCGCGTGCTCGTGCGCAAGAGCGGAACCGAGTCGGTGATTCGCGTTTTGGCCGAAGCTCCCGACCAAGCCGCCGCCGACGCCGCCATGAAGCGCATCGCCAACGCGCTGGAAGCTCTTTAGTTACGCGGTTTTACCAAACCGCGTAACTGTTCGACGCTGCAAACGACCCTAAGCGGCAATCTGACGTTCAATTTCTATCCGGCACTTGGGGACGTTCCTTTTCTGCCGGCACAATAGGAACGTCCCTAACTGCCGGGTCTCTGGCTTAGGTAGAAAAGGGGGCGCTGCGGATTGGTTCCGCGGCGCCCCCTTTGCGTTGGCGTGCTGCCTAAGCTTTACAGCTCGTACAGCGTGGTGAACTTGTCCTGCAGGTAGCTGCAGTAGTAGCGGGCATCGAACGCCATACCGCAGGCGCCCTTGATGAGTTCCGGCGCGTCCTTGGCACGGCCCCACTGCCAAATGTGCTCGCCCAGCCAGGCACGGATGGGCGCCAGATCGCCGCTCGCGCAGGCACCGGTAAGGTCGACGCCGTCGCGGCACATGGCCGGCACAAACATGGCATCGTAGGCGCTACCCAGCGCATAAGTGGGGAAGTAGCCAAACGAGCCGCCGCTCCAGTGCGTATCCTGCAGGCAGCCGCGCGTGTCGTCGGGAACGGGAATGCCCAGGTACTCGTCCATAAAGCGATTCCAAAGCGCGGGGATATCCTTGGCTGTGGCCTCGCCGGCAAACAGCATGCGCTCGATCTGGTAGCGCACCATAATATGCAGCGGGTAGGTGAGCTCGTCGGCCTCGGTGCGGATCAGCGACGGCTGCGCGATGTTCACGGCGCGGTAGAGCGTGTCCTCGTCGACGTCGCCGTAGACCTCGGGTGCGTGGCGGCGCAGCACCTCGAGCAGCGGTCCCATAAAGGCGCGGCTGCGACCCACGGTGTTCTCGAAAAAGCGGCTCTGGCTCTCGTGGATGCCCATGGAGGTGCCGCCCTCCAGGCACGTGCGCGCATAGGCGGGATTGACGCCCAGCTCGTACATGGTGTGCCCCGCCTCGTGGATGATGCTGTAGACGTTGGAGATGCAATCGTCCTCGTAGATGTGTGTCGCGATGCGCGCGTCACCCACGGCAAAGCCCTCGCTAAACGGGTGCTCGGTAAAAGCAAGCGTGGAGTCGTCCAGGTTCAGGCCGACAAGCTTCATAAGGTCGAAGCTCATGGCGCGCTGGGCGGCCTCGGGCACGCGGGCGTGCAAAAAGTCGGCATCGGGCTGCTGGCTGCGCTCGCCGATGGCGTGCACGAGCGGCACGACCGTCGCCTTGACCTCATCGCAAAACGTATCGAAGCTCTTGGCGGAAAGGCCGCGCTCGTACTGGTCGAGCCAAACATCGTATGGGTCGCGCTTGGGGTCCATAAGTTCGGCCTGATGCTTGAGCTGGCCCACAATCTTGTCCACATAGGGCTCAAAGCTCGCCCAGTCGTTGGCCGCCTTTGCTTTATGCCACACGGCGTCGGCCTCGCAGGTGAGCCTGGTCCAGGCTTCGGCCTCCTCGGTAGGAATAACGCTTGCCTCGCGCTGGTCGCGGCCGAGCACGCGGATCTCGTCGAGCAGCTGCGGGTCGTCGATCTTGCCGCCTGCAACCGTCTCGCGCGCTAACGAGCGTACGAGCTCAACGGACTTCTCGCTGGTCAGTAGCTTGTGATGCTCGCCGGCAAGGGTTCCCATGGCGTCGGCGCGCGCTGCGGCGCCGTTGGCAGGAGCAATCGTCGCTCCATCGAACTCGGCAATCTTGAGCAGGTACTCGCGAGTCCACAGCTTGCCCTCGAGTTTGCGGAACTTTTTGACGGCCTTGTCAACTTTAGCGGCCTTGACGCCCTTGGCGGCCTTTGCCACGGCGGCCTTGGCCTTCTTATCGAGTTTCTTTCCCATACCTATATCCTTGATCTCGCAGGTCGAGCGCCACGGGTGGGCGTGCGGCCAGTTTGCACAGCTACCCGCCTTGTACCCAGTGCGAACAAAACGGAACGCGGCGATGCACACGCAGAATGTGTTATCCTATAGCCCAATGCGTTGACGGAGAGGGTTTTGCCCGCCGCGTCGCCGGCAAGAGAGGGAAGGTCATGGGCTGCAAGCCTTCCTGCGGCGGCAAGGGCCAAGCGTTCACTCCCGAGCAGCGACCTCAACGGGCACGCGGCCAGCGGCGGCGAAGCCCCAGTAGGGAAGCCGTGAGCCTCGCGATAAGGGGCGCAGAGTGGGCGCGGCGGGCCAGACATCCGCCGGGTCAAACAAGGTGGTACCGCGGAATTCAACCGTCCTTGGGCAATGCACATGCCCGAGGGCGGTTTTTTGTTACCGAACCGGGCCGCGCATCCGCAGCATCTGGCGGCGTCAGCCGTCCCGGAGCGCGGATGCGCGAGAGACGAAAGGGAAGACATGAGTCTGATTGATGATCTGGTCAAACTCGAGGAAGAGGCCAAGGAGCTCGTCGCAGGCGCCGACGACGCCGAGAAGCTCGAGGCCGCGCGCGTCGCGCTGCTTGGCCGCAAGGGCCGCATCACCGGCCTGATGCGCATGATGGGCAAGCTCGCCCCCGAGGATCGTCCCGTGATGGGCAAGCGCGCCAACGAGATGCGCCAGCTGATCGAGGGCATGCTCGACGAGCGCACCACCGAGATGAAGGCCGCCGCCCTCAAGCACGCATTCGAGCACGAGGCCGTCGACATCACGCTGCCGGGCATCCGTCCGCAGATCGGTCACCAGCACCTGATCAAGCAGATCATCGAGGAGGCCGAGGACATCTTCTGCGGCATCGGCTACACCGTCGGGTCCGGCCCCATGGTCGATACTTCCTACTACAACTTCACCGCGCTCAACGCCCCCATGGATCACCCGAGCCGCTCGGCTCGCGACACGTTCTATGTGGTCGACAACAACCCCGGTAGCGTCGCACACCCCGAGGCTCACGCCCACGGCGAGTCCGACGTACTGCTGCGCACCCAGACCTCGGGTGTGCAGATCCACACCATGGAGTCGCAAAAGCCGCCCATCTACATGATCTGCCCGGGCACCGTCTATCGTCCCGACACGGCCGACGCCTGCCACCTGCCGCAGTTCAACCAGATCGAGGGCCTGGTCGTCGACGAGGGCATCACCTTTGGCGACCTGAAGGGCACGCTCGACTACTTTGTTAAGTGCATGTTTGGCGAGGATCGCAAGACGCGCTATCGCCCGCACTTCTTCCCCTTCACCGAGCCTTCCTGCGAGGTGGACGTGAGCTGCCACGTGTGCGGCGGCAAGGGCTGCAACTTCTGCAAGCACAGCGGCTGGATCGAGATCCTGGGCTGCGGCATGGTCGACCCCAACGTCCTGATCAACTGCGGCATCGACCCCGAGAAGTACACCGGCTTCGCCTTTGGTATTGGCGCCGAGCGCGTCGCGGCACTGCGCTACGACCTGCCTGACCTTAGAACTCTCATGACTGGCGATATGCGCTTCTTGAATCAGTTCTAGGCTGCGGCTTGCCCAAGCACGGCACCTCGGCGCTCATTCGTCGCTTGCGTACCAAAGTACGCGGCGCTCCTCTTTCGGGCCGATCTGCCGCACTTGGACAACCCTCGCTTTGTAAGGAATGTTCACAAAGTTGAAGTTTCCACCTGCATCTCTTCGCAGGCTTTCAGTATGAAAGGAGAGCTAGATGCGTGTTTCTTACGACTGGCTCAAGACCATGATCGATATTCCGGAGGATCCCAAGACCCTTTCGGACGAATATATCCGTACCGGCACCGAGGTCGAGGCGATCGACACCGTGGGCGAGTCCTTCGACCACGTGGTGACCGCCCAGGTGCTCACCAAGACCCCGCACCCCGATAGCGACCACATGTATGTGTGCTCGGTCGACGTGGGCGACAAGAATCTCGACGCCGACGGCAACCCCGCCCCGCTGCAGATCGTCTGTGGCGCGCAGAACTTCGAGGCCGGCGACCACATCGTCACGGCAATGATCGGCGCTGTGCTTCCCGGCGACGTTAAGATCAAGAAGAGCAAGCTTCGCGGCGTCGTGTCCATGGGCATGAACTGCTCCGCACGCGAGCTCGGCCTGGGCGGCGACCACTCCGGCATTATGATCCTGCCCGAGGATACGCCCTGCGGCATGCCGTTTGCCGAGTACGTGGGCTCGAGCGACACCGTGCTCGACTGCGAGATCACGCCCAACCGTCCCGACTGCCTGTCCATGATCGGCATGGCCCGCGAGACCGGCGCCATCTTCGACCGCGATTTCCACGTTGAGCTGCCCGCCATCAAGGCCGAGACCGGCCGCGCGACCGACGACGAGCTTTCGGTCGAGATTGCCGACGAGGGCCTGTGCGACCGCTACGTCGCCCGCATCGTGCGCAACGTCAAGGTCGGCCCGTCGCCCGACTGGATGGTCAAGCGCCTCAACGCCCTGGGCGTGCGCCCGCACAACAACATCGTCGACATCACCAACTACGTGATGATGCTCACCGGTCAGCCGCTGCACGCCTTTGACCTGGACACCTTTGCCGAGCGCGATGGCCACCGTCGTGTGGTGGTTCGTGCCGCCCAGCAGGACGAGAAGTTCACGACGCTCGACGGCGAGGAGCGCGTGCTCGACGCCGGCATGGGCCTCATCACCGACGGCGAGCGCCCCGTGGCGTTGGCCGGCGTTATGGGTGGCATGGATTCCGAGATCGAGGACGATACCGTTGACGTGATGGTCGAGAGTGCCTGCTTCAACGCCGGCCGCACCTCGCACACCAGCCGCGACCTTTCGCTGATTTCCGACGCCTCCATCCGCTTTGAGCGCCAGGTCGACGAGACCGGCTGCGTGGACGTCGCCAATGTGACGTGCGCGCTCATCGAGGAGATCGCCGGCGGCGAGGTTGCTCCCGGCTATGTCGACGTTTTCCCCGCGCCCAAGACCATCGACAGCATTAAGCTGCGCCTGGCCCGCGTGCACGCCATCTGCGGTGCCGACATCGAGCCCGACTTTATCGAGCGCTCGCTCACCCGCCTGGGCTGCACCGTCGAGCGCGACGGCGAGGACTTTATGGTCACGCCGCCGAGCTTCCGTCCCGACCTGCCGCGTGAGATCGACCTGATCGAGGAGGTCCTGCGCCTGTGGGGCATGGGTCGCGTCACGGCGACCATTCCGGCTGCCAAGAACCACATCGGCGGTCTGACGCGCGAGCAGAAGCTTACCCGCAAGGTCGGCGAGATCCTGCGCGCCTGCGGCCTCAACGAGACCACGACCTTTGGCTTTGCCGCCCCGGGCGACCTGGAGAAGATCGGCATGTCCACCGAGGGCCGCGGCTGCCCCGTGGTGCTCATGAACCCGCTGGTAGCCGAGCAGACCGAGATGCGTCGTTCGCTGCTGCCGGGCCTGCTGCAGTCCGTGGCCTACAACGAGGCGCACGGTACGCCCAACGTACACCTGTACGAGGTCGGCAGCCTGTTCCACGGTCGCGAGAATGCCAGCCTGCCCAAGGAGACCAAGTCCGTGGCGGGTGTGCTCTCGGGCCAGTGGAGCGAGCAGTCCTGGAACATGAAGTACCGCAAGCTGCGCTTCTTCTTTGGCAAGGGCATTGTCGAGGAGCTGCTCGCCCAGCTGCGCATCGAGAAGGTTCGCTTCCGTCCCGTCGAGGGCGAGGGCTATGCCTTCCTGCAGCCGGGTCGTGCTGCCGAGGTGCTCTCGGGCGGTACCGTGCTGGGCTGGGTTGGCGAGATCCACCCCGAGGCGCGCGAGGCTATGGGCATTGACGAGGTCGTCGTTGCCTTTGAGCTCGATCTGGACAAGCTGATCAAGGGCGCCCGCAACCAGGAGAACTACCGCGAGTTCTCGCAGTACCCTGCCGTTGAGCACGACCTGGCAATTGTGGTCGACAACGCTGTGACCTGCGAGGACCTTGAGCGCCGCATTACCAGCGCCGGCGGCAAGCTGCTCGAGGGCGTGCGCCTGTTCGATGTCTACCGCGATCCGGTCCGCGTGGGCGTGGGCAAGAAGTCCATGGCCTTTGCGCTTACGTATCGCTCCGACGACCACACGCTCACCAGCGAAGAGGTCGAAAAGGCGCACCAGAAGATCGTCACCAAGGTGTGCAAGGGCGTAAACGGCGAGGTCCGCGGCTAGGATTTGCGCTGGGATATGGGTCGGCGGTGGCTGCCGTCGAGTCCTACGTGACCGCTATGCTCGGTATGAGGCACCGTTGAGCCTGTATATATGACACGCGCATTACATAACGGCGTGCTGCTTTGTCGGCAGCGCGCCGTTTTGCTATGATAGCCCGCGGAGTGTTACGAATCTGACATTACGTAACACTGGAAAGGTGATTCAAGCGGCGTTGCAATTCCGTGCGCCGATAACCGGGAGGCGTACATGCACATTCCAGATAATTATCTGTCCCCGCAGACCGATGCCGTTATGGCGGTGGCGATGGTGCCCGTTTGGATCCACTGCATCAAAAAGGTGCGCGCCACGCTCGATCGCGAGCACATGGCGTTCCTGGGCATCTGCGCCGCGTTCTCCTTCCTGCTCATGATGTTCAACGTGCCGCTGCCTGGCGGCACCACAGGCCACGCCGTTGGTGGCGCACTCATCGCGCTGCTGCTGGGCCCCGAGGCCGCGGCTATCGCGGTTTCGGTCGCGCTGGCGCTGCAAGCGCTGCTGTTTGGCGACGGCGGCATCCTGTCCTTTGGCGCTAACTGCTTTAACATGGCCTTCGTGTTGCCGTTTGCCGCAGCCATCGTGTTCCGCGCGCTTAACAGCCGTTTGCACGACAAGAGCTGGGGTACCTCGGTTTCGGCCATCGTAAGCGGCTGGGTCGGCCTGTGCCTGGCGGCCCTGTGCGCGGCAATCGAGTTTGGTATTCAGCCGATGCTCTTCACGAATGCTT
>CALLST010000114.1:0-6586 GCA_938011875.1 uncultured Collinsella sp.
CGGCTGTCGCACACGAGCCCGCGGAACGCGGATTCGGCAACCGACCACAACCCCGACCTTATCCTGCCGGAGTTTGGCAACGTGGCCTTTTAACGCATCGGCGCGGTGGCCCTGCGGGGCTGCCGCGCCGTTTGCTTGCCTGATGCCGTGTGAGCGGCTATCATACCCACCGTCGTCTCAAGACCGGGGCGTCCGAGCAGTTCGGGTCCGATATCCTGCTCGTTAAACCTAAAACCAAAGGAGTACATAATGATCAAGAAGGTCATGGAGGACTACAAGGTCCTGTTGCGGAGCATTCCCGCGGCAACGGTTTCGCTGTTTTTCGTGAGCGTCATCATGATGAACCTGCTGGCCAACAAGGAGCTCATCAGCCTGCCGTATCTGGCGCTCGACTGTGGCTTTGTGGTGAGCTGGGTTTCGTTTTTGTGCCAGGACATGATCTGCAAGCGCTTTGGCGCCAAGGCATCCATCAAAATCTCTATCCTCGCGCTGCTGGTCAACCTGGCCGTGAGCCTGTGCTTTTGGGCATGCTCGCTCACGCCCGGTATGTGGGGCGCCTACTACGACACGGGCATGATCGAGGTCAACACCGCCCTTAACGCCACCATCGGCGGCACCTGGTACGTGGTGCTGGGCTCTTCGCTGGCAATGCTCGTTTCTGCCGTGGTTAACTCCACGCTCAACCAGTCGCTCGGCCGCATGCTCAAAAAGAATAATTTTGCGAGCTTCGCCTTCCGCTCCTATGTGTCCACGGGTGTTGGCCAGTTTATCGACAACCTGGTCTTTGCCATTGTGGTGAGCCACACGTTCTTTGGTTGGACCTGGGTGCAAGTCCTTATGTGCTCGCTGACCGGCGCTGTCGCCGAGCTGCTGTGCGAGGTCTTCCTGAGCCCCGTGGGCTACAAGGTCGTGCGCGGCTGGGAGCGCGAGAATGTGGGTTCCGAGTACCTCGAGCGCCACGCAACCGCCTAAGGAGCAAGTATGCGGGTTTTGATCACGGGCGCTTCGGGCGGTATCGGAGCCGCGTGCGTGCAGCGCTTTTTGGACGAGGGCCACGAGGTCGTGGGCTTTGATCTGCTGCCGGCGGCGATCGAACACGAGCGCTACCGCCATCTGATCGTTGATGTCCGCGAGCCGGACTCGTTTCCAGGCGACCTTGAACCCCAGGTAATCGTGAACGTTGCCGGTACGCAGGATTCGGCCGACGACATCGCCGCTAACCTGTGTGGCACCATCAATGTGACCGAGCGCTACGCCTTTGTGGGGGAGGGGCTTGCCGCCAAGCCGGCGCCGGCTATCAAATCCGTGGTCAATGTGGGGTCGGCGAGCGGGCATACGGGATCGGAGTTTCCCGCCTATGCCGCCAGCAAGGGCGGCGTTATCGCCTACACCAAGAACCTTGCAAACCGCCTGGCACCGCAGGCCATCGCCAACAGTGTGGACCCGGGCGGCGTTATCACGCCGCTCAACCGTTGCGTGATGGAAGACGAACACCTGTGGAACCAGATTATGGAGCTCACGCCGCTTAAGCGCTGGGCCACCGCCCAAGAGATCGCCGAGTGGATCTACTTTGTGGGCGTGACCAACCGGTTTATGACCGGACAGAGTCTGCTAATCGATGGCGGCGAGGCCGGCCGCACGCAATTTATTTGGCCCGAATAGGAAACGCGCCCGATGGAAAGCCGTCGGGCGCGTTTTTGATGTATCGATTTTTAGCCGAGGCAAGTCCAGTTGACGGGGGTCGAGCCGTGCTGTTCGAGTAGCCGATTGGCAGCGGAGAAGGGGCGCGATCCCATAAAGGCGGGGAGTTCTGCCGTGGCACGGTTGGCCGAAAGCGGCGAGGGGTGCGTAGAGGCCAGGCAGAACTTGCCGGTTGCCTTGCCCGCGCCGATTGCGGCGAGCTTGCCTTCGACCATCTGCTGGGCAAAGCGGCCCCATGCCAAAAAGACTACCGGCTGGGGCAGCTGGCAGCAGCGTTCGATAACGTAGTCGGTGAGCGTGCTCCAGCCCAGTTTGGCGTGCGAGTTGGCGGCATGCTCGCGCACGGTGAGCGTAGTGTTGAGGAGCAGGACGCCCTGCTGTGCCCATGGTGTCAAGTCTCCCGTGGCGGGGATGGGGCAACCCAGATCGGCTTTGAGTTCCTTATAGATGTTGCGCAGGCTCGGCGGCAACTTGGTTTGCGTCGCGGGGACCGAGAACGACAGCCCCATGGCCTGGTTGGGTCCGTGATAGGGGTCTTGACCCAAGATGACAACCTTGACCTGGTCGGCCGGCGTGTAGGCGAGGGCATTGAGGATGTCGTCTTGTGCCGGGTAGATAGTCTGCTCGGCACGCAAAAGGGCGATGCGCTCGAGCAGCTGGTTCGTAGTGTCACGTACCGGCTGCGGCGCATCGCCCAACCAAGTTGCTATGTTGCGATCGCAAGTTGCGGCGTCCATGGGGCTCCTTTACGTCAGATGCTCTGTTGGCATCTATTGTAAAGGCGCACCGGTTGCCTTTATGCCGCGGCTGTATGAAGAGTGGGGTCTACGAGACGCGCTCGGGCGCTCCTGCCATGCGAGCCTGTCCATGCGCGCGAAGGCGCGGGAGCTGCACGGTTGCCGCCATGACGCCGGTGAGGATGAGAGCGGCACCAAAGAAGGCGATGGGGCTCAGGACCTCGCCAACCAAGAAGAACGAAAAGACGGCGGAGCAGACCGGCTCGAGCGAGAAGGCGAAGCCAGTGGTCTCGGCGGGCACGTGGGGCTGCACGAGCGTCTGGGTGATAAAGCCATAGGCAGAGCAAATGAGTGCGAGCGCAACGATAACGACGATCTCGTTCGGCGTGCTGGGAAGTTTAAAGCCGCCAAAGGCGAATGCGGCGATGCCCGAGAACAAGCCGCCAAAGCCCAGCTGCCAAACGCCCAGAGCCAGCGGGTCGACATCTTCGACAAAGCGCTTCGCCACAATGATGTGGCCGGCATAGATAAAGGCCGAGAGTAGCATGATAATCGCGCCCGGATTCAGGCTGGTGAAGTCGGCGCCCGAGAGCAGCAACATACCGCAGGTGACGATGGCGGTGCCGGTGAGCACTTTGCGCTCGGGGGCACGACGCAGCAGGGCGGCGTTGGCAAACGGCACGATCACGACCGTCAGGCTCTGCAAAAAGCCGGCGGTGGAGGCAGAAGTGAGGCTGGAGCCCAGGCACATGCAGGTGAGTTCGGTTGCCATGATGGCGCCGATGATGGCGGCGCGAACCATAAGGTCGCGGTTGATGCGCAACGCGTGCTTGTGGAAGAGCAGCAGGCAGGCCACAAAGGCGATGATGCAGCGTAGTGCGACGATGCTCGTGGCGTTCATGCTGTCCATGCCGATCTTCATAAGGGGATACGAAAAGCCCCATGCGACGGGAACGGAAAATGAGAGCGCGATTGCTTTTTTGCGATCCATGGGACTCCTTTTGTTACAGAACGGTTTCGTACAAAGGATTCTGCTCCCAGATGTGAATGTAGTAAAGCGAATGTATCTTCAGTATAATTAAGAAATACTAAAGTGAGTGTGAAAAGCGCTGGTAAAACGTTTTACGGCTGCATTGATGTGGAGGCACGATGGCATCGCGGTATCAGATTGTTTGTATGGTGGTCGATCGCGGCAGTCTTAAGGCCGCGGCGGACGAGTTGGGCTATACGCAAAGTGCGGTGAGCCAGGCCGTCAAGGCGCTCGAGCGCGAGCTGGGTACCACGCTTATCGAGCGCGGCAAGCAAGGTGTCTCGCTTACGCGCGACGGCAAGCAGTACCTGCCATATCTGCGCCAAATCGTAACTGCCGAGGCCGAGCTTGAGGACAAGCGTCAGGAGTTGCTGGGACTCTCCTCGACTGATATTCGTATCGCGACGTTTACCAACGTGAGTCGCACCGTGTTGCCGCGCGTGATCCGCGACTTTGGGGCCCTGCATCCGGGCGTGCACTTTACCCTCAAGCAGGGCGATTACACGCGCAACGCTCAATGGGTGCACGATGGCGTGGTTGATTTTTGTTTTACGGCACGCGGATTTACCGCTGGGCTCGAGAAGCGCGTCGTCTATCACGACGAGTTGGTGGCGCTGTTGCCTGTCGGGCATCCGCTGGCGGCAAAGGAAAAGGTGACGCTCGCCGATTTGGCGTCCGAGCCGTTTGTGCTGCTGGATGAGGGCGAGCAGAGCCTGGTGCTCGATGCATTCGCGGCGCATGGCCTGTCACCGCACGTGACGAGTGAGGTGACCGACGACTACACCATCATGGCGATGGTGGAGGAGGGCTTAGGCGTGAGCATGCTCTACCGTCGTACTGTGGAGGGCATGCGAGCCGATATTCGTGTGCGGCCCATCGTGCACGCTCCCTCGCGTGACGTGGTGGCGGCCTGGCGCAGCTGGGATACCATGCCCATCGCCACGAGGCGTTTTATCGACTATATGAGCTCGCATATTGTCAATTAATGACTGGCGTGACGTTGAGTGTGGTGTTTAGCGGGCTGTCGCTTTGGCTTGGGTGACACGATAGGTGCGTGCCGGGTGGCAGAGTAGCACCGCCACGACCATAAAGAACGCCGTGGTGCCCAGGCTGATGGGGTAGACCATCATGATGTTCGCAAAGGTGCGGAAGTGCGGGAACACGCAGAACACCCAATAGAAGCGGATGCCGCAGACGCAGATCATGGTGATGAGGGCGGGCGTGAGCGAGATACCAAAGCCGCGCAGGTAGCCGGACATGTTTTCGTAGAACATGCTAAAGGCGTACGCCGGGAAGATCGAGCACACGCGGATATAGCCGATCGAGACGATGTTGGGATCACTGTTGAACAGCGACAAGATCTCACGCCCCAGGCCGACAATAACGATGATCGTGGTGAGTGCAACGATGCCGCCTTCGACCAGGCAGACCTTGAGCGTTTTGGTACAGCGGTCGATCTGGCGGGCACCGTGGTTTTGTCCCACAAAGGTGGTGCAAGCCTGGCTAAAGCTGTTGAGCAGGTTGTAACACACGTACTCCAAGCTCATGGCGGCGCTCGATGCCGCCATGACCTCGGTGCCCAGGCTGTTGATGGCGGACTGGATGATGATGTTGGCGACGGCAAAGACGGCGCTTTGGATGCCGGCGGGCAGGCCGATCTTGACGATGCGCTTGAGGGCGACGGGGTCGATAGCCAGGTCGCGCGGGGTGACGCGGACGGCGGAGTCGGTCTTGAGCAGGCGGATAAAGAGCGTGGCGGCACTGACGGTGTAGGCGATGGCGGTGGCGATGGCGACGCCCGCGACGCCCCAGTGGAGTACGGGGACAAAGATGAGATCCAGGCCAATGTTGAGGACGGTGGACACGGCAAGCGCCTGCAGCGGCATGCGGGTGATGCCGACGGAGCGGAAGATCGCGGCCTCAAAGTTGTAGAGCAAGATTGAGGGCATGCTGAGCAAAAAGACGCGTAGATAGAGTGAGGCGAGCGGCATGGTCTCGGCGGGAACGTTGAGCGCGGCGAGCATGGGCTCGGCAAAGATCTCGCCCAGCGCGATGACGACAAAGCCCACGAGCGCCATTAAAATCGAGGTATGGACGGCGCGTTTGACCATGTTTTGATCGTTGCGGCCGATAGCGTTGGCGATGACCACGTTGGAGCCAAGCGACATGCCGATAAACAGGTTGAGCATAAGGCTGGTAAGCGGAACATTGGAGCCGACCGCCGCCATGGCGAGGGTTCCCTGGTCGCCCGAGAAGTTACCGATGATGACCGTGGCGATGAGGTTCGACAGCTGCTCCAAGATGCTCGTGGCGGCCACGGGGAAGGCGAACAGGGGAATATTGCGCCACAGCGAGCCGGTGGTCATGTCAATGTGCTTAGATACGGTGTCAGCCATACGCTCTCAATCTCTAACATGCTCTTTCGTGCTTATTTGCGCAGACGATGATACTCCTAATCGACTAGTCGTTGGGGACGTTCTTAAACGACTAGTCATTCAAGAACGTCCCCAATGACTAGGTGGGGAAGGCGTGCGACAATGGTGGGCGTTGTGTTGTTCGCGCTAAGGAGTTGCCATGTTGTTGTGTCCCGTTTGCCATGAGCCGTTGGTGGACGACGAGCGCGGTGCTGCATGCGCGGGCGGACACCGGTTTGACCGTGCGCGCGAGGGCTATCTATATCTCCTGCGCTCGTCCAAGAGCGGTGACTCCATGGGCGATCCCAAGTCGCAGGCGCGCAGCCGTCGTGACTTTCTGAACCGCGGATACTATGCGCCGTTGCGCGATGCGATGGTCGAGCTGGTACGCGAGCGGGCGACTGGGCGCGCAGCGTCTGCGAACGGCCCCATGACGCTGCTCGACATTTGCTGTGGCGAGGGCTATTACACGAGCGCCATGGGCGCGGTGCCGGGCGTGGATGCTTACGGTTTCGACCTGGGCAAAGAGATGGTGCGCCTGGCCGCCAAGCGCGGCGATGCGACCTATTTTGTGGCCAACATGAAGGACATCCCCGTGGCCGATGGCGCCTTCGATATGGTAACCGAGCTCTTTGCCCCCTTTAACGAGCGCGAATTTGCCCGCGTGCTGGCTCCAGAGGGCTCACTCTATACCGTGGTGCCGG
>CALLST010000115.1:0-7970 GCA_938011875.1 uncultured Collinsella sp.
CTCGACCACGTTGGCGCCAGTGGCCATCGAAAGGCGCAGGGCGTCCTCGACGCGCTCGGGGGCGTCGTGCCACACGGACAGGAAGGCAGCGAGCGAGGAATCGCCGGCGCACACCGTCGACAGCAGCTTGACGTCGAAGGTGCGGTTGGCAAACCAGATATGCTCGCCGTTGGAGAAGTACGCACCGGCGCCACCAAGGGTCAGCAGCACGTTCTTGGCGCCCTTGGCGTGCAGCTCGGCCATAGCGCCCTTGACGGACTCGTCGTCGCCACCGCTCACCTTGATGCCAAAGATGTCAAGCAGCTCGTCGTCATTGGGCTTGATCAGCAGTGGCTCCAGAGCAATGAGGTCTGCCAGCTGATGGCTCGAGATGTCGAGGACGAACTCGGCCCCCTTGGCCTTGACACGGCGCAGGACCTCGGCCAAGAAGCCCTCGGAAGTGTTGGGAGGCAGCGAGCCGCTGATGACCAGGCAGGTCATGTCATCGAGCGAATCGATGAGCTCAAACATCTCCTGCTCGTTGGCCTCGTTGATAGCGGCACCGGCGTTGACCATGTTGTACTCGGTGTCGGGGCCGGCGTTGAGGAACACATTGACGCGCGTAATGCCGTCGGTCCACACGGGCTTGACGGGCACGCCCAGGGCCTCGGCGCCCTTAACGATAAACTCACCCGAGAAGCCGGCGAAGAAACCCAGGATCGTGGTGTCGACACCATAGTGGTCAAGCGTAAACGAGACGTTGAGGCCCTTGCCGTTGGGCGTGTATACGGCGTTGCGGGTACGCGTGACGGTGTTGGCAGCAAGGCCGTCGCAGGCGATGTTGTAGTCAATGGCGGGATTTGCAGTGAGCGTGTAAATCATGAATGTTCCTTTCACGAAGCAACGTGTTAATGAAAGTATATTCCACACATCGGTAAAAGGCTAGGACAACTCGGTGAACGGTGGGGAGGCGATGAAGGACGGCAGGACACCTCTTCCCCATGGCGTAACAAAAAAGGCGCCCCGGCCGAAACCGGGGCGCCGCATGCGCACGAATATGTCGCGTTTCGATTACTGACGATCGAGCTTGCGGACAGCAACGCGCTTGCTGTACTCGTCGACGTGACCGAAGTCGCCGATGCCGACGGACTCGGCAACGTTGGCGCCGGTGGCCATAGCGAGCTTCATGGCCTCCTCGACGTTGTCGCGATCCCTGTACCACTTGTGCAGGAACGCAGCGAGGGTGCAGTCGCCGGCGCAGACAGAAGAAACCAGCTTGATGTTGAACTCACGCTTGGCGTACCAGATGTCCTCGCCGTTGGAGAAGTAAGCGTCGCCGCGGCTACCACGGGTGAGCAGCACGTTCTGGACGCCGGCCTCGTGAGCCAGCTTCATGGCAACGCGGACCTCGTCGTCGGTGTCGACCGGCACGCCGAAGATAGCCTTCATCTCGTGATGGTTCGGCTTGATGAGCAGAGGCTTCTTGTGAGCGAGCTCCTTGAGCTTGTCGGAGGACAGGTCCAGGACGATGTCGGCGCCACGAGCGTGAGCGTGCTCCATGACCTTAGCCAGGAAGTCAGGCGTAGCTTTGGGAGGAACGGAGCCGGAAACGATCAGGCACTCGAGATCGCCCGCGGTGTCCAGGATGTTGTAGAGCTCCTCCTGGTGCTGCGGCGTGATCGGAGCACCCGGGTTCAGGATGCCGTACTCGTGCTGGCCATCGTTGACGTAGGTGTTAATGCGCGTGATACCGTCGGTCCAGACCGGGCGGCAAAGGCAACCCAGGTTCATGACCTCCTCGACGATGAACTTGCCCGTGAAGCCGGCGAAGAAGCCGAGCGCGACGGTGTCGACGCCCATCTTCTTAAAGGCGAAGGACACGTCGAGGCCCTTGCCGTTAGCCGTGTAGCTGGCCGAGCCGGTGCGGACGTTCTCGTCGGGCTCGAGCGGAGAGCTCGAAACCGTCATGTCGACAGCCGGGTTAGCGGTTAGCGTGTAGAACATTTACAGTACCCCCTGTATATGTGAGGGCCGCGTGGCCGGCCCATTCCAACCACGCGGTTACCTCTGATACCAAATTAGCGAGCTGCGGACTCGAGCAGTGCCTTGACCTCGGCGGCGGTGTTGCAGGCGAGCGCCTTCTCGGCGAGCTCGTCGCACTCGGCCTTGGTCCACTGGCTGATGGTCTTGCGGGCGCGCAGGATCGACGGAGCGCTCATCGAGAACTCCTCCAGGCCCCAGCTGATCAGCAGCGGCTCGAGCAGCGGATCGGCAGCGGCCTCGCCGCACATACCGACCATGATGCCGGCCTTCACGCCGCTCTCGATGATGTTCTTGAGCGAGCGGAGCACGGCGGGATAGTAAACCTGGTACAGGTTGGAGATGGTGTCGTTGCCACGGTCGGCGCACATGGTGTAGCCGATCAGGTCGTTGGTGCCGATGGAGAAGAAGTCGGCAACCTCGGCAAGACGGTCTGCGAGCAGCGAAGCGGCAGGCGTCTCGACCATGATGCCGACCTCGATGTTCTCGTTGAACTTGCGACCCTCTTCGGTCAGCTCGGTCTTACACTGCTCGACGAGCTCCTTGACAGCCAAGACCTCCTCGACGCAGGTGACGAGCGGGATCATAATCTTGACGTCACCGAAGGCGCTAGCGCGCAGCAGAGCGCGGAGCTGGACCTTGTACTGGTCGGGATTGGCCAGGCAGTAACGCACGGCGCGGAAGCCCATGAAGGGGTTGTCTTCCTTGACCATATGCAGATACGGAATCTCCTTGTCGCCACCCACATCGAGCGTACGGATGATGACCGGAGCACCCTTGAGCGCGCTGGCGACCTTACGGTAGGCGTTGAACTGCTCCTCCTCGGAAGGAAGCTCGGCAGAGTCCATGAACAGGAACTCGGAGCGGAACAGACCGATGGCCTCGGCATCGTGATCGAGCGCGTTGGGCACGTCATCAGGGTTACCGATGTTGCAGGCGATGATCTTCTTGATGCCATCGGCAGTCACGGACGGCTTGCCACGGAAGGCCTCGAGGGCTGCCTTCTCGGCAGCGAAGGCCTCGGCCTTGGCAGTGTAGGCAGCGAGCGTCTCCTCGTCGGGATCGGCCTCAACGATACCCTTGCCACCGTCGACGACAACGGTCATACCGTTGCGCAGCGCGGTGCAGCTGTTGGAAACCGAAAGGACAGCCGGGATCTCGAGGGCACGCGCGATGATCGCGGAGTGCGACGTGCGGCCACCGGTCTCGGTGACGATACCGGCAACGTGGGCCTTATCGATCGTGGCGGTCATGGACGGCGTGAGGTCATGCACGACAACGACGGTGTTCTCGGGCAGGACGGAAAGGTCGACGACCTCCTTGCCCAGCAGCTCGGCCAGAATACCGGTGCGGATGTCGGCGATGTCGGCCGCGCGCAGACGGAACATCTCATCGTCCATGGACAGGAACATGTTCTCGAACATGGTCGAGGTGTCCATAAGCGCCTGCTCGGCGCAGGTACCACCGTCAATGGCGGCGTTGATGGCGTCGGTCATACCCGGATCCTGAGCCAGGACAATATGTCCGCTCATGATCTCGGCCTCGGCCTCGCCCACCGTCTCCTTCATGTGGTCGGCCTGAGCCTGGGTCTTCTCGCAGAAGACCGAAAGAGCGGACTGATAGCGCTCCTTCTCTGCTGCCGAATCAGCAACCTCGTGCGGCTCAAACGTCAAGTCGGGATCGACGGCGACCATGACGGTGCCGATACCGATGCCCTCGGAAGCGTTGACTCCCTGATACATTCCCATTCCTCTCTCCGTGTCATGTGATAAAGCGTTTTGCCATATCCATGACAAAAGAGCGCAGTTACCTTACAACAGGTCACTGCGCCCCCAAATATGAACTTAGTTGTTCAACATGCGACCCGTTTGAGTTCTACTCGCCAAGACCGCTCTTGATTAGCTCGATGGCAGCAGCCAGAGCCTCGGCCTCGTCGGCGCCGTCGCACTTGACCTCGACCTCAGTACCGCAGGGGATACCAGCAGCCATGAGGGCCATCGGGGACTTGCCGTTGACCTCCTTCTCGGGGGTGACGACCGTCACGTCACAGGCGTACTTGCCCATGGTGGAGGCGAACAGACCAGCCGGACGCATGTGCAGACCCTGAGGATTAACGAGGGTAGCCTTCTCAGAAACCATAATTGACTCCTTTTTGTGTTTAACCCCTGTCATGCATGTGGCAGGAGTCAGATTCACGACGTTCTTTATATTAACTCACATCAAACGGTTTTTCATTATGTTTCGGACGAATTGTTGGACAGATGTGTTTGTCGTCCGCTTGCTCGCCCACAGGGGGCCGGGCGCGGCCAGTGAGATTTCCTGCTCTACAGTCCTGCTCGCACGAAGAGCACATTAAGTGCTCTTCGGCTCGTGCGGAACTTGCAGCGAGCAAAGATAAGAACGCCCCGCCACATCGTTAACTCGACTGATGATAGCAAATACAACAAGCGAGATGCCTGCGACTTGCGGGCATCTCGCTTTATCTAAATAACGTGGTTGTGAATCAACCGCTATTTGTTACTCGTCCAAGCATGGACGGGTTTTCCAAGTGCCGCAGATTGCCGTGAAAGAGGAGCGACGCGTACTTTGGTACGCGAGCGACGGTTTGAACGGCAAGGTACGGTGCTTGGGAAAGCCGCTTAGCGGTAGGAGACGCTCTGCTGAGAATCCTTGACGACTACGTCATGGGCGCCGCCTTCGACGATGGAGGTGGAGCTGACCAGCGTCAGGCGTGCCTTTTCCTGGAGCTCGGGGATCGAGAGGGCGCCGCAGTTGCACATCGTGGACTTGACCTTGTAGAGCGTGCCGCCCACGCCGTCCTTGAGGGAACCGGCGTAGGGAACGTAGGAGTCGACGCCCTCGACGAAGCTGAGCTTCGCGGCGCCGCCCAGGTCGTAGCGCTGCCAGTTGCGGGCGCGCGCAGAACCCTCGCCCCAGTACTCCTTCATGTACTGACCGTTGACGTTGACGCGCTCGGTCGGGCTCTCGTCAAAGCGGGCAAAGTAGCGGCCCAGCATCATAAAGTCGGCACCCATGGCAAGGGCGAGCGTCATGTGGTAGTCGTAGACGATACCGCCGTCGGAGCACACGGGCACATAGACGCCGGGCTCCTCATAGTACTCGTCACGGGCGCGGCAGACGTCGATCAGCGCGGTGGCCTGGCCACGGCCGATACCCTTGGTCTCACGGGTGATGCAGATGGAACCGCCGCCGATACCGACCTTGATGAAGTCGGCACCGCAGTCCGCCAGGAAGCGGAAGCCCTCGGCGTCGACAACATTACCGGCACCGACCTTAACGTCCTCACCATAGTTGGCGCGAATCCACTCAATGGTGCGCTTCTGCCACTCGCTGAAGCCCTCGGAGGAATCGATGCATAGGACATCGGCGCCGGCCTCGATGAGCAGCGGCACACGCTCGGCATAGTCGCGGGTGTTGATACCGGCGCCGACCATGTAGCGCTTGTCGCCGTCGAGCAGCTCGTTAGGGTTGGTCTTGTGGCTGTCGTAGTCCTTGCGGAAGACGATGCCCATCAGGTGATCGTTATCGTCGACGATGGGCAGGGCGTTGAGCTTGTTGTCCCAGATGACGTCGTTAGCGACCTTGAGGCTGATGTTCTTGTCGCCCACGATGAGCTGCTCACGCGGGGTCATGAACTCGGAGACCTTCGTCTGGTGGTCATCGCGGCTGGGGCGATAGTCACGGCTGGTGACGATACCCAGGAGCTTACCCTTGGGAGTGCCGTCGTCGGTAACCGGCATGGTGGAGTGACCGGTCTTCTCCTTGAGCTCGATGACCTGCTCCATGGTCATGTCGGGGGTCAGTGTGGAATCGGACTGAACGAAGCCGGCCTTGTGATCCTTGACGGCCTTGACCATAGCGGCCTCGGACTCGGCGCTCTGGGAACCGTAAATGAAGGACAGGCCACCCTCGGTAGCGAGCGCGACACCCATATCGACGCCCGAGACGGACTGCATGATGGCGGAAACCATGGGGATGTTCAGGGTGATTGCCGGCTTCTCACCGCGCTTAAAGCGGGTTAGCGGCGTCTTAAGAGAGACGTTGTTGGGGATGCACTGCGAGGAAGAGTAACCAGGGACCAGCAGATACTCCGAAAACGTGTGGGACTCACCGGGAAAGAACGTAGCCATGTTTCTCCTTTTTCCATGCGACCGGTCGGCTGCAGGCCTCGTAGGACCCAGCCCAACCTTGGGCGCCCAATACTGGCGAATTATCTTAACGCACTTTGACTGCTACAATGCATGATTTAAGAAGAGCACACGAGGGTTTGACGCAGGCTTTGCGTTTGCCCAGCAAACACTTTAGCGGGGAGACGTGGGGCGTATGGAGTACAAGACGACGGCAAAGTTGGTCATTCAAGCGTGCGACAAGGATCTGCCGGGTGTGTTTGGCCATGGCTGCGTCTTGCTGCTGCAGGGTATCGCCCGCGAGCACTCGCTCAACCGCGCCGCCAAGAGCATGGGCATGGCGTATTCCAAGGCCTGGCGCATTGTGAACGAGGCCGAAGGGCAGCTGGGATGCAAGCTCATCGAGCGCGACGGCGCCCGCGGATCCACCCTCACGCCGGCCGGCGAGCGAGCCATCGAAGTCTACGAAACCCTGCAGGCCGACATCAACCAGGTCATAGCTGCCAAAGCCGACGCCCTCATCGCCAGCATCAAAGAGTAGCTAACTTACGAAGGGCGTTGTCTAGGGTAGCGGCTACTGTCAGGGGGTCGTCGGTTCCGGCGA
Organism: uncultured Collinsella sp.; assembly: GCA_938011875.1. Lineage (GTDB taxonomy): Bacteria > Actinomycetota > Coriobacteriia > Coriobacteriales > Coriobacteriaceae > Collinsella. The sequence continues at coordinate 6,772 of CALLST010000115.1, forward strand.
AGAGGCGGATGGTGCTCCCCTGCTTGCCGCGTGGGGCCGAAAGGCGCGTCGCTGCGCCGCCGGCAGGCGATGTGCGGAACTCCCCCGGCAAAGCGTCGAACAGCTCACCCGCGCTACGCTCGATAAGGTCAAACTCAACTGCCGGGCCAAAGCCATGCTCAAGGATTCCCGTCGCAACCGCATGGTCGGGATGCGAGCTCAGCCCGGGAAAGCGCACGTTGCGCACCATCTCGTTAGCGGCCAGATACTCGGCCAGCGCACGGGCGCGGTCGAAGTGAGCCTGCATGCGGGCATCGAGCGAGTCCAGCCCGCGCTCCAGCACACCGGCCTCGTCGGCAGGCAAATCAAGCTTGTCCAAGCCGCAGCCCTCAAGCATGGCATGTGCGCACTCGGCGGCGGCATCCACGCGATGGCGCTTGAGCTGCGAGCGCGCCACCGAAGCAGCAACGAGCTTGCGCGGAGCCTTACCGGCGCACACGCGGTCGAGCGCCTCGAGCGACAGCACGGCACCCAAGCGCAACGGATCGCACCCAAAGACACCAGCCACGGTGTTATCCACCACGAGCAGCGCATGAGCCTCACGCGCGGCGCGTCCTAACGCGCGCAGATCGGGCACGCGCAATCCAAACCCGCCAATAGAGTTGACGAACCAGCAAAGGTGGGGCCCCTCGACCTCAAACGAAGCATCAAAGCCCTCGGACGCAGCAGCAAACGCCGCAACCGACGGCTCCCCCACGAGCACAACGTCGCATGCATCAAAGCCGCAGGCAAACGCATCGGCAAAGTCATTGGCAAACGCAACCAGGAGGTCACCGGGACGCACAATGCCCAGCAGCGAAAGCGCCGCCGGCACATGCGAGGCCGCAACCAGTCGCGCTCCACGCGCGCCAGTCCTTGCAGCCCAGACCTCTTCTAGCCGTTGCACGTCCACACGGCACCATCCCTTAATTAAAACCGAACCAAATAAACTTTCCAGGTTGAGCATAGCTAGCGAGCGGGCAGCTGCCGTGGCGAGGTGCCGCGAAAGAGGAGCGAAGCGTACTTTATGTACGCGAGCGACGGTTTGAGCGGCAGATCGCCCGGCAGATGCCCGCGCAGCGTCGAGCGGTCCCGCGGTGGTTAGAACGCCCGCACAAAAATAAACCTGGTTCTCGCCGGTGTACTGGATGGGCGTCAGGTCCTCAACGCCGGCGCGCGCG
>CALLST010000116.1:0-3638 GCA_938011875.1 uncultured Collinsella sp.
CGATAGCAGCGGTATCGGGTCGATAACGCTCGACGACACCCTTAAGGTCATGGGCGATATGCGACAGGCGCACCGCGAGCGGACTTCCGGCACTGGTCTCGATGCAGCCATAGGCACGGCAGCGAACCTCGCCACGTCGCTCCTCGATAATCCCCCAGCCCGTATGGGCCAAACCGGGGTCGATACCCAAGATAACCAAGCCAGCCTCCCCTCGTCTTTTGCCAAGCACAAGGCAAGGCCCCGCGTATCATTCACGAACGTCTGTTCTAGAATAACACAACGGCGACCGTATCTAGCAAGCAAGGTTGAACCATAGGTTGAGCATAAGTCAGCGAGCGAGTCCCTGCCGTGGCAAGGCGTCGCGAAAGAGGAGCGCCGCGTACTTCTGTACGCAAGCGACGGCTTGAGCGGCAGATTGCCCGGCAGGGGCTCGCGCAGCGTCGACTCGTTACGCGGTTTGGCAAAACCGCGTAACCTTTTTAGTTCTGCGAGAAGAATGGGAACTGCCTCGGATCCATCGGTGGCTGCGGCATCGGGCCGCCCTGGGGCCCGCCCTGCGGGCCGCCCTGCCCGCCCATCATCTTATCGATGGCGTCCTGGACCTCGCCCTCAAACTTTTTCATGCCCTCGTGCAGGCGGCGCTGGCCGTCCTCGGAGCGCAGCTCCTCCATTTGTTCGGGCGAAATACCCAGTAGCTCGCCCAGCACGCCCATCATCTCGTTTCGCACGCGCTCACTAGTATCCTCGTCAGCAGAACGGCGCACCTCGGCGCGCGCCAGCGAATCGACCGTCATACGCTCCTTGCCGTTAAGCCCCAGGTCGGACCACGCGAGCATATACGGCCAGGCACGCTCGGCAAACGACCGGGCCGAGACGATCGGCGCCGTCGGCAGCTGGCGGCGAGCCGCCTCTCCCTGGCGCACGAGCATCAGCAGCAGTGAGCAGGCCTCGGGCTTGCCGGCAGCCATCGGAATGTCGTCGAAGGGACGGTTGCGGTCCACGTGCGCCTCGAGCGTGCCATCGACCTCGCCCGGCTCGAGCCCACCGAGCAGCTGCGCCGCGCGATCGAGCATGTCGACCGGACCGTCAAGCGTCGAGAGCGCTTGCGCCAGCACGCGCTCCATACAATCTTCCACCGCGTTGAGCGTCACGAGCTCTTGGGGCACCACGGCAGACGTGCGGTTGCGCACACGCGCCACAAACTCAAGCGTCGACAGGTACACATCGCCAAAGGGCGCAAAGTCGCCCTGGTAACCGCCGCAAAGCGCCGGCGCCGCCAGCGCATACTCGGTTTTGGACAGCGGGCTCAGCGCCATCGCACCCAACTCGAGCGCCGTGTCCTCCAGCATGAGGCCCAGCGTGCGAGAGCGCAGGCGCTCGGCGTCGCCCGCCGACACATCGCGGTCGAGCACACGCGCGGCATCCGGCGCATCGCGCTCAACCGTGCGAATATGCAGGCGCTCGGCAATGGCGCGAACGGCGGCACAGCGAGCAGCCTCGGCCTCCTCCTGCGCCGGCGTAAAGATGCGGTTGCGTCCCAGTACCAGGCCGATCACGTTTCGCGGACCCAGGGCGTCGACGGCAAGCGCCGCCAGCAGGGACGACGGCAAGTCGCCCTCGAGCGCCACCACGGCACGCGACGTACCGCGGGCGCGGGCGTTATCGCGAACGGCGAGCACCAGCGCCTGCCACAGCCACTCCTCGGAACGGAACTCGGGCAGTTCGTGATCTTCCAGGGCATCGAGCATCACGCCGCGCTGAATCTCCTGAACCAGCAGGCTCTCCTCAAAACACGGCGCTTGGGCCACCACGCGGCCGCAGTCGTCGAGCACAAACGAGCCGCCGGTATACACCGACTCATCGTACGCACCGACCGGCGCCATGCAGGCAAACCACACGCTGCGCTTAGATGCGATCTTGCGGTAGGCTCCGCTGCGCACGGCGGCGATCGCAGCGCTCTCGCGGTCGGTCATATCAAACGCGTTGAACTGGAAATAGGCGATGAGGTCGACGCCGGTCGGCAGCCTCTCGAGCTCGCGGTCCAAGTCGAAGATCACGGCGATACGCACGCCGTCCACGTCGAAGACTGGCGGCGCCCAACGGGCATCGCCGGTCCCACCACGCTGCAGGGCAATGCTCGAACGCGCCGGCACCACATGACCGTCCTTGAGCATCATGTAGTCGAGCAGCGGCTGGCCCTCAAACGAAACCGCCGCGGGCACGATGCAGATCATATCGAGCTCTTGGATACGCTCGGCGACGCCGGTCAAGCCGGCAAGTATGTCGTGCTCAAAGTCGGCAGCGCCCACCAGGCCGCCGGGCAGGGCTCCCATAAAGAGCGGAGCCGGCACGCACAACACGCGCGCACCGCGCTCATGGGCCAGGCGCGCCTGGTCCTCGATGCGACCGCAGATACCCTCAATATCACCCAGGCGCATATCGATCTGTGCAAGTGCGAGCTTCATGGCTCAGCCCTTTCCGTCGTAAACCATCGTTGTCGTAGTAAAAGCGCCGGCCGCAAGATGCAGTCGGCGCTTGCATGTGCATATGCTAGCTATGATACCCCGAGCGGGGGCGCGCTCCTAGAACGTCGCGGACCACAGCCCGTGCAGGTTGCAATAGGCATAGACGGTACCGGTCTTGGAACCGCCGGCAAAAAACGTCGCGGGCTTCATGCCGGGCTCAAGGTAATGGACCTCTAAGCGGCCCTCGGCCTCAAGCGCAATCCACTCAATGTAGTGTTCGGGCAGGCTGGGGTGCTCGACCGAGCCAACGCGTGCACGAATCACGTGACCGTCGCGCTCGGTCTCGACAACAGGCACGTGCTTCTCGTGCGCCGCGTCCTCAGTGTTTGCGGTCAGTTCCGTGCAACCGGCAGGGGTTGCAACGTCGTTGCCAAGGGCGGCAATGAGCTTACCGTCGGGGTCCTTAAAGAATTTCGCCATGATGTTCTCCTTTGCTGATGTGCCGATGTTCTTGAGGTTCTTATGCCCAAAGGCAAGCGAACCATCCACGGCATGGCAAATGAACACATAACGAGCGGGGACGATGGGACAGCGCGGGCTATCCGCCCTGGCGGCCTCACCCGAGCGGGTTAACGCCCGTCGCCGCCGAGCAGCGCCAGAACATCCTCGCGGGTAAACAGTGCCGAGGAGATGCCGTCGCCGCCAAGCACGCTGTTGACCAGGTCGCGTTTGGACTCCTGCATCTGCATGATGCGCTCCTCGATCGTGTCCTTGGCGATGAGCTTGTACACGGTCACGGTATGTTGCTGGCCAATACGATGCGCGCGGTCGGTCGCTTGGTCCTGCGCCGCCACGTTCCACCACGGGTCGTAGTGGATGACCACGGCGGCAGCCGTCAAATTAAGGCCAACACCGCCCGCCTTGAGCGAAATCAAGAACACCGGCACCTCGCCCGCCTGGAACTGCGCGACCATCTTGGCGCGGCTCTCCTTGGACGAAGCGCCCGTGAGCTTAAGAAAGCCGATGTCCTCCTTGGCCAGGCGCTTGCCAATGATATCGAGCATGCCCGTGAACTGGCTGAACAGCAGAATGTGGTGCCCGCCGTCGAGCGCCCCGTGCACGAGCTCCATGCAAGCGTCGAGCTTGGCGCTCCCTGCCTTGTAGTCCTCGTAG
>CALLST010000117.1:0-1801 GCA_938011875.1 uncultured Collinsella sp.
GTAAGTGTTTATCTACCCGCGCTTTTAGCAATGTAAACCGCGCTTCAGATAAAAAGAGGGAGCGCCGCGCACAACGCGACACTCCCCTAGCGATTCAAGAGAATCTATTAGGCCTCGAGAGCCTTCTTGGCGATGGTAGCCAGCTCGTTGAAGGACTCGATGTCCTCGTAAGCCATCTGAGCCAGAACCTTGCGGTCGAGCTCGATGCCGGCAACCTTCAGGCCGTGCATGAACTGAGAGTAAGAGATGTCGTTCAGGCGAGCGGCAGCGTTGATGCGGGTGATCCAGAGAGAGCGGATCTCGCGCTTCTTGTTGCGGCGATCACGATACTGATACTGCAGGGAGTGCTGGACCTGCTCTTTAGCATGCTTGTAAGTACGCGAAGCGGCACCGTAGTAACCCTTCGCACGGTGCATAACGGTACGGCGCTTCTTCTTGGCGGCAACAGCGCGCTTAATACGTGCCATGTTCTATCAACTCCTAGACGGTAAAACGAAAAACGGGAACGCGAACTTAGGCGAGACGCGACTTGATGACCTTGCGGTCGGCAGCGGCGATCTCGGTCTCCTGACGGAAGCCACGCTTACGCTTGGTGGACTTCTTGCTCAGGATGTGGCTCTTGAAAGCCTTGGCGCGCATAAGCTTGCCGGTACCAGTCTTGCGGAAACGCTTCTTGGTGCCGCTGTGGGACTTCATCTTAGGCATGAAATACTCCTTAATCGGTTACAGAACACTAGTTACTTGGTATCGCTTGCCGCTTTATCCTCATCGAAGGCGCCCTTAATCGGGGCGAGCAGCATAAGCATGTTACGGCCTTCCATCTTAGGCTTGGACTCGACCGTAGCGTAAGGCTTGAGATCCTCGGCGAGACGCTCGAGAACGTTAAGGCCCTGCTCCGGGTGAGCCATCTCACGGCCGCGGAACATGATGGTGATCTTAACGCGTGCGCCCTTCTTGAGGAAACGCAGAACGTGGCCCTTCTTGGTCTCGTAGTCGCCAACGTCGATCTTGGGTCGGAACTTCATTTCCTTGACCTCGACCTTGGACTGGTTCTTACGAGCAGCCTTGGCCTTCATGGCCTGCTGGTACTTGAACTTACCGTAGTCCATGACCTTGCAGACCGGCGGCTCCGCGTTGGGAGCGATCTCGACCAGGTCGAGACCCTGATCGTCAGCGACGCGCTGGGCATCGCGGATGGCGAACAGGCCGAGCTGAGAGCCATCGACGCCAATCAAACGGCACGAAGATGCAGTGATCTCGTCGTTGATGCGGGTGTCATCAGACTTAGCTATTTTCCCTACCTCCATTCATAAAAAAATAACCCGGCGCTTCTCAGCAACCAGGTCATACACATAGACTTCCTCGATTTGAGGAAGGGAATCTAAGTTGTATGACCAGTCAGCTGCTCATTGGCGCCAAAAGGTGGGAACCCTCGGGTTCCTCTTTAGGGCATTGCGGGAACAACGCCTTGCGAATAATAACACGTACAGCGCATTATCACATTACGTACACGAAAAAGGGGGCCGCAACCCCCTTGAACGCTCACTTGCATGTATGGTGCCCGAGGCGAGACTCGAAGGGCCTTCGCTTCGCGAAGCCCCGGGCTTCGGGCGCGTGGCGCCCTCGCCACGCTCCGCTACAGACAGGCCACAGGCCTGTTTGCTTAACGCTTCGCGCGCTCACGCGAGTTCGGCACGAAAAAGGGGGCCGCAACCCCCTTGAACGCTCACTTGCATGTATGGTGCCCGAGGCGAGACTCGAACTCGCACGTTGTTGCCAACGGTGGATTTTGAGTCCACTG
>CALLST010000118.1:0-7576 GCA_938011875.1 uncultured Collinsella sp.
GAGGTGCTGGTGCTCGACGAGCCCATGGCGGGCCTCGATCCGGCTGCCCGCAGGGATTTCCTGGAGCTCATTGGCCGTTTACATGACGAAGGCCTGACCGTTGTCATGGTTTCGCACAGCATGGATGACCTGGCAAATTGTTGTGACCGTATCGTTGTGATGAACGAGGGCGCGGTGTTTGCCGAGGGAACGCCCACGCAGGTTTTTGCGCATGCGGATGAGCTTAAATCAATCGGCTTGGGTGTTCCCGCCGCCCAGCGCATGGCGCTGGCGCTCGCGAAGGCAGGCGTGCCGCTGCGCTTTGACGGCCTCTATACGGTTGAGTCGCTGGCAGACGAGTTGGTGGACCTGCTAATCGGTCGCTCGGGCGGTCCTTCTAACGTCGCGGACATTGCTAAATCCAAGACGGTCGCGCGAGAGGAGGGCTGCTAATGGAGGCGTTTTCGTTTGGCAGCTACTATCCCGGCGATAGTGCGATCCACCGCCTAGACCCGCGAACTAAGTTGCTCTTGGGCTTTGTGTTTCTGATCACGACGCTCACAGTCAGCAGCTTCCGCGGACTGGCCCCGGTCGCAATCTTCGTTGTCCTGATCTATGCCGTGTCCCGGGTGCCGTTGCGCCGGGTCCTATCATCGATGGCACCATTGCTGGCGATTGTCGTGGTGGTCGCAGTGCTCAACCTGTTTTCCGACCAGAGCGGGCGCATCCTGTGGCAGCTCTGCTTTCTGCAGATAAGCGAGGGCTCGCTGCGTTCTGCCGCCTTTATGGCGTGCCGCCTGACCCTGATGATGGCCGGCATGAGCGCCATTACGCTCACCACGCCCACGCTCGACCTCACCGCGGGCTTTGAGCGTCTGCTCGCACCGTTTGCGCGTGTGGGACTTCCTGCGCACGAGCTCGGCATGATCATGGGTATCGCGCTGCGCTTTATGCCGCAGTTTGCCACCGAGATGAAGCAGACGGCCGATGCGCAGGCGAGCCGCGGTGCGCGCATGACGGGCGGTCCGCTCGGCGGCGTGCGTATGCTCGGCAGTGTGGCGATTCCGCTGTTCACGGGCGTGTTCCGTCATGCCGAGACGCTGTCTGCCGCCATGGATGCCCGTTGCTATCATGGCGAGCAGGGCCGCACACGTCTGCATGCGCTTGCATTTGGCCGCAGCGATGCGTTGGCGGCGGTGGTGACGGCGTTGCTGCTCATCTGCGTCATCGTCATCAATCTTCAACTTGTTTAGGCGCGATTCGAGCGCAAGAAAGGGGTCCCTATGACCGACAACGACCGCACGGCTCAGCTTGAGCGCGCCTGTTCGTATCTCAGGCGCATTCCGGCGTGGTATCTGGCCACGACCGATGTGGCCGACGGGTATCAGCCTCGCGTGAGGCCGTTTTCATTTGCCATGGTCGATGACGGTAAGCTGTGGTTTTGCACATCGCGCGACAAGGATGTGTGGGCGGAGCTGAGTGCGAATCCCAAGTTTGAACTCTCGGGCTGGAAGTCGGGGGAGTGCTGGATCGTGTTGACCGGCGAGGCCGCACTTGAGGACGACGCAGTTGCGAGCGACAAGGTGCGTCAAGCGGGTTTTAAGCACATGGTGGGCATCGGCGAGGAACACGAGAGCGCCAACGACGGCCGCCTTGCGTTCTTCTCGGTCCGCAACATCGCCGCGCGGTTCTGCGATATCGACGGCAGCGAGGAGCGCCTGGAGCTCTAGCTCACACAACCAGGCTCCCAAAATAGCTAGTACAGGAGGAAACGTGGACGGATTGAATACGGTTTTGGAGTATTTGACGTCGGTGCCGGCGTGGTATCTGGCGACAAGCGTGGACGGGCAGCCACATGTGCGTCCGTTCTCGTTTGCACAGATTCAGGACGGCAAGCTGTGGTTTGTGACGGCGCGCACCAAAGATGTGTGGCAAGAGCTTCTGCAAAACCAGCGCTTTGAGGCCACGAGTTGGTGGCCGGGCCATGGTTGGTTGATCCTGCGCGGGCGTGCGGGGCTGGAAGACCGGGCTTCGAGTGAAATGCGCGAGGCCGGTTGGAAGCATCTTGAGCGCCTGGGCGAGCACTATGAGGGGCCTAACGACCCCACGCTCGTCTTCTTTAGCGTCGAGGATCCCGAGGCTTTTATCTGCAATCACGACGAATGGGTGCCGGTCGAGCTCTAGCCAGCTGGCTCATCCTAACAACTTGGTTTTCGCATGGGCGGGCCCCGTATTGCCCGGCGCCGTTAGGAGCGCCGGTCAATACGGGGCCCGCTCAATTTGTCAATTCCTTCAAGCGAATGTGTCGGGAATGTTTCAATGCATGAATATGCAAGCCATTTACGTGTTCATGCATCTTTTGGTGCTAAAGTTTCAACCCACTTCATAACGACCACTGCGAAATGCGCATCGGTGCATAAATCGCAGACAAGGAGTCTGATATGTCATTGAAGGTTGGAATCGTCGGCGCGGCTGGATATGCCGGAGCCGAGCTCATTCGCCTCGTGCTCGGCCATCCCGAGTTTGAACTTGTTGCCATTACGTCCAACGCCGATGCCGGCCAGCCGCTGTCCGCGGTGTATCCGAGCTTTGCTGGCGTGAGCGATCTGGTTTTCACCACGCATGACGCCCCCGAGCTTAAGAGCTGCGATGCGGTTTTTCTTGCCGTGCCGCACACGGCTGCCATGGCACAGGTGCCCGCGCTGCTTGCATCGGGCGTCTCCTGCTTCGATTTGTCTGCCGACTACCGTCTGAGCGATCCGGCCGTGTTCGAGGCGTGGTATGCCGCCGCGCATACGAGCCCCGAGCTGCTCAAGACGCGTGCTTTCGGCCTCCCCGAGCTGTTCTGCCAGGACTTAGAGACCGCTGCTTCCAGCCATGCCGACGGCAAACCCGTGCTGGTCGCCTGCGCCGGTTGCTATCCCACCGCAACGAGCCTTGCCGCCGCGCCCGCCGTGCGCGCGGGCTGGGTGGCCGAGAACGGTCCCGTGATTGTCGATGCCATCAGCGGTGTAACGGGTGCCGGCAAGTCCTGCAACGCTCGTACGCATTTTTGCAGCGCCGACGAGAACTTGGAGGCCTATGGCGTAGGCAAGCATCGTCATACGCCCGAGATTGAGCAAATCCTTGGCCTGACCGATCGCATCGTCTTTACCCCGCATCTGGCACCGCTCAAGCGTGGCCTGCTCTCCACGGTGACGCTGCCGCTCACGCCGCAGGCCATCGACTCCCTGGCTCTTGAGGACGTTGTCGACTATTACAAGCAGTTCTATGCCGGTCGCACCTTTGTGCGCGTGCTCGACGCCGACCAGCAGCCCAAGACGGCTTCGGTCGTCGGCACCAACGCCGCTCAGATTGGCCTCGCGCTCAACAAGCGCGCAGGCGTGCTGGTGGCGGCGGGCGCCATCGACAATCTGTGCAAGGGCGCTGCGGGCCAAGCAGTCCAGTGCGCCAATATCGTCTTTGGCTTTGACGAGCGACGAGGCTTGCCCACAGTGGCGTGCCCGGTGTAGCACATTCGATTGTTAACGATTTGGTAGTCGGGCATCGAGTGGGGCGCCACTCTTAAGCTGGTCTCATGATTACGACTGGCATGGCGCACCAACCGATGTCCGTTTTTTGTTTGACATAAGGAGTCATAAAGACGATGAATACCGAGCTGTTTGATATCAAGATTCGCGCCGTCGAGGGTGGCGTTACGGCAGCGGCCGGCTTTAAGGCCGCAGGCATCCATGCGGGATTTCGGAAGAATCCCGAGCGTCTGGATTACGCGCTCGTCGTGCCCGATAAGCCCTGTCCCGGTGCCGGCGTGTTTACTACCAATCGCTTTTGCGCGGCGCCCGTGCAGGTGAGCCGCGCCAACCTGGGCGGTGTGGGCAAGGGCTATGGCATCATCGCCGGCGTTTCAATCAACTCCGGCAACGCGAATGCCGCCACGGGCGAGACGGGCCTTGCCTGCGCGCGCGAGACGTGCAACATCGCCTCGCAGGTCATCGGCTGCGAGCCCCAGCAGATTCTGGTTGCCTCCACGGGCGTGATTGGCCAGATTCTGCCGATCGACACGTTTGAGACCGCCATTCCTGCTGCCTACGAGGCGCTCTCCGCCCACGGTGGAGCCGATGCCGCTCGCGCCATCATGACGACCGACACGCACTCCAAGGAGTACGCCGTGTGTTACCGCAGCGAGGCCGCGGGGCACGCAGGTAATGCCTATACGGTGGGCGGTATGTGCAAAGGCTCGGGTATGATCATGCCCAACATGGCCACCATGATCGCAGTCATCACTACCGATGCCCCCGTCGAGCCGGCGGCGCTTCACGCCCTGTTACTCTCCACCGTCAAGCAGACCTTTAACAAGGTAACGGTCGATTCCGACACCTCGACCAACGACACCTGCATCATGCTTGCCTCCGGCGCCGCTGCCGCAGATGCCGAGCCTATCGTCGAGGGCTCCGATGCCTTTGACGAGTTGGCATTTGCCGTGCACGAGGTGTGCGAGAGCCTGGCGCGCAATATCGCCGCCGATGGTGAGGGCGCATCTAAGCTTGTTACGGTCAACGTTACCGGCGCCGTGAACGACGAGGAGGCCGATATCGCCGCCCGTGCCGTTGCCAACTCGCCGCTCGTTAAGACCTGCATCGCCGGCCACGACTGCAACTGGGGCCGCGTCGCCATGGCGCTTGGCAAGTGCGGCGTGAAGTTTAATCAGGAAGACGTTTCCATCGACATGATGGGCATGCCTGTCTGTCGCGATGGTCTGACTGTTCCCTTTGACGAGGACGAGGCTCTACGACGTTTCGAGGCGCCCGAGATCGTGATCTCGGCCGACCTGGGCGCAGGCGACGCGGCAACGACCGTGTGGACCTGCGACCTCACGCACGAGTACATCTCCATTAACGGTGACTACCGTTCCTAGATTCCAGGCACGCTGCGCATCTTGCCGCGATTGCGGACAGCGGAGCACGGCGCGATAACGATACGAAAGACGAGGCAGATTATGAAATTCGCACGCGATTGTCGTTCGAACGAATCCAACGAAGCAACCGCGCAGCTGCTGTTCGAAGCGCTGCCGTGGATTAAGAACCTGACCGGTAAGACGGTTGTTATCAAATATGGCGGAGCCGCCATGGTTGATGAGCAGCTGCGCCGCGACGTGATGAGCGACATCGTTTTGCTCAAGATCATCGGTATGCGCCCCGTCATCGTGCATGGCGGCGGCAAGGCCATCAACGAGGCGCTGAGCCACTACGACATCCCCGTCGAGTTTAAGAACGGCCAGCGCGTGACCACGCCGGCGACTATGGATATCGTGCGCGAGGTGCTGGGCGGCAAGGTTAACCAGGAGCTGGTTGCCGCCATCAACCACCACGGCAACCTGGCCGTGGGCGTGTCCGGCAGCGACGCCGGCACCCTTATCGCCGAGCCGCTCGACCCAGAGCTCGGCCGCGTGGGCAAGGTCACGCACGTCAACACCGACTATATCGAGCGCCTGCTCGATAGCGAGTACATCCCCGTTATCGCTACCGTCGCGGCGGGGGAGGACGGCGGTTTCTTCAACATCAACGCCGATACCGCCGCCGGTGCCGTTGCGGCAGCGCTCCACGCGCACAAGGCGATCTTTTTGACCGACGTCGACGGCCTGTACAAGGACTTTAGCGACAAGGACTCGCTTATCTCCAACCTAACGCTCGACGAGGTTAACGAAATGCTCTACGGCGGCGAGGTCGATAAGGGCATGATTCCCAAGCTGCGTGCGGCCGTCGATGCGCTTACCGGCGGCGTATTTCGTGCCCACATCATTAACGGTACTACGCCGCATTCGCTGCTCCTGGAGCTGCTGACCGATGCCGGCGTCGGCACCGTGATCCATTCCACCGAGACGGCTTACGAGTTCGATACGCATCCGCATCCGCTTTCGACGTTTGCTGCGCGTCTGACCGAGAACCTTGACGAGGTCGAGAAGCTTCAGACGGTCTAGCTGACCCTCAGCCGCCCCATTCCTGCACCCATAGCCCCGCGCCGTCTGGCGCCCAACGAAAGGCATCTCATGTCACTTGCAGCTCAGCAATCGCTTGAATCCCATTACGTTATGCATACCTTTGGCCGCTCTCCGGTCGAGTTTGTCGAGGGTCACGGCATGAAGCTCACCGGCGACGATGGCCGTGAGTACCTCGACTTTCTTGCCGGCATCGGCGTGTGCAGCCTAGGTCATGGCGACCCGGCTGTGCTCTCGGCGCTCGAGGCACAGACCAAAAAGCTCATGCATGTCTCCAATTACTTCTACATTGAGCAGCGCGGACAGGTCGCGGCGCTGCTGTCCAAGCTTGCTAACGACGACGTAGATGGTGCGCGCGTGCTTGCCGATGCCATTGCCGCCGGCGATGAGACCACGGCAGCTGCTCTTGGTGCCCCGGCTGCGGATGAGCAGGTTTGGGAGACCTTCTTTGCCAACTCTGGCGCCGAGGCCAACGAGGGCTCGATGAAGCTCGCGCGCCTGTACGCCAAGCGTGCCGGTAATGGCGGCAACACCATCGTGTGCATGCGCGGCGGCTTCCACGGCCGTACGCTCGAGACCATTGCCGCCACCATGCAGGATTGGCTGCAGGACAGCTTCCGCCCGCTGCCGGGTGGCTTTGTGGCCTGCACGCCCAACGATGTGGATGAGCTGCGTGCGATCTTTAAGCAGCTGGGGAGCGAAATTTGTGCCGTGATGCTCGAGCCGATCCAGGGTGAGAGCGGTGTGCATCCCATGACCGAGGAGTTTATGGCTACGGCGCGCGACCTGGCACACGAAGTGGGCGCCGTGCTTATCGCCGACGAGGTCCAGTGCGGCATCTTCCGCTCCGGCAAGCCGTTTGCATTCCAAACCTATGGCGTGGAGCCTGACATCATGAGCCTTGCCAAGGGCATTGCCGACGGCGTGCCCATGGGTGCCGTGGTGGCAAAGAAGGAAATCGCCGACGTCTTTAAGCCCGGCGATCATGGTTCGACCTTTGGCGGTAGCTGCCTGGCCATCACGGCGTGTGCCGCGACGCTCTCCGCGCTCGTGCGCGGCGATTATGCCGACCATGCTGCCAAGGTAGGCGCCTATATGGAGGCAAAGCTCGCCAAGCTGCCGCACGTGACCGAGGTACGTGGCCGCGGCTTGATGCTCGGCTGTGATTTGGATGATGCTGCGGGCGATGCGCATGATATTGTTGCCCGCGCGCTGGCCGCCGGTGCCGTGATTAACGCTACGGGTGCCCATACGCTGCGTTTCCTGCCGCCGCTCGTCTGCGAGGAAGCCGACGTGGATAGTCTGATTGAGATCCTGTCGGGTGTCTTGGGCTAACGCGGTGCAATAACTCAATTTGGACCGGGTTCCGGACTGCTGACGTGCCCTATGCGGCATGATTCAGCGGTCTGGAGCCCGTTTTGCCTTAGATTTGCTAAGGCAAGGGGGACCTGCTGACCAAAAAACAGTAAATATGAGTACTGCTACCGATTTGGTAGCAGCAGTTTTGGACTAATAAGGCCAGATATCAAGTCGAAATGGTAGCGCGCAGAGATGTGGTGTAAGAGGCGGGGCATGCCCCGCCTCTTCTCTTTCTTGAAAGGG
>CALLST010000119.1:0-6890 GCA_938011875.1 uncultured Collinsella sp.
GATTGATGCGATCAGTGGTGACGATCTCGCCCGCCGGCGGGTAATCGTCGACCGTAGCGCCGGCGCGTTTAAGCTGCAGCATCAGTACATCCAGGTCGCTCTCGATCACGGCATGAACTTGACTGCTCGAATCCTCAAGCTCTGAGTCGGATTCCACGATACCAAACTGCTGCTCATAGACAAAGGGATGAGCGTTGCGGTCGAGCACGTAATGAGACAGCAGGCCCAGCGCAAAGGCACGACCCAAGCTGGCGTCGCGCGGCAGCAGATGCGACACGCCGTCGCGCAGGCACGCAAACTGACGAGACATGCGCGACCGATGCATGACCTGCGCCAGCAGCGTGCAGTCGGAAACACGCGGTGTCAGAATGTGAAAGAAAAACGGGTCGGGGCCTTGGTTGCCCAAGATAAAGGCAATGCGCTCTTCATCGGACGTGATGACGCCCTGCGGAAGACGGTCGATGCTTTCCTCGCCAAACAGATGATGGGTGATAAGCGCGGGCATAATGATCCTTTCGATTTCATTCGATGTCACCCATTATGCCCACCGCACGGTCATGCCAAACCTGCGGCGGTAAACGATGATATGCAGACTGCCTACGCAAGCCCCAAGTGCGCCTTGACCTCGGCTGCGCGACGACGGGACACAGGCACCGTCGAGGTTACGCGATCGAGCCTGAGCTCCATAAGACCCGTGGAACCGATCTCGACATTATGCACGTCTTCCAAATTGACCAGATAACTGCGGTGGACACGGATAAAGCCCTCGGAGGCCAGGCGCCGCTCGAGCGAGGAAATCGACTCATTGACCAGGTATGTTCCCTCGGCGCAGACGGCGTTGCAAAAATCGGCGCGCGCCTCAAAGTAGCAGACATCCGCCACGGGAATGAACACCTTTTTGCCCCCGCGATCCACCGTCAGGCGCAAAGGCTGGCGCGGAGCATGGACGACACGGCGAGCGCCCAGGGCAGTCTCGATCTTGTCGAGCGCCTTTGACAAGCGGGCATCCTCGACCGGCTTGACGATGTAATCGACAGCATCGAGGTTATAGGCATCGGCCGCATACTCGGCAAATGCCGTCACAAACACCACGACCGGCGGCGTCTTTAGGTTCTGCAGCGTCTCGGCAAGCTCAATTCCCGAGCGGCCGGGCATCGTGATGTCCAAAAACAACACGTTGGGCTTGTTCGAGAGAATCGACTCCACGGCCTCGGTGACATTGCCCGCCTCGGCAATCTGGCCCACACGCGTATCCTTTTCCAACAGATAGCGTAGCTCAGCCCTAATGGGAGGTTCGTCATCAACCACCAAGATGTTCCAGCCTTCGGACATATGCGCTTCCCCTCTTTTTCTCTCAATCCAACCGCGTGCTACACCGTTAGCGGCGCCGGCTCATGCGGCTCGCCGTTCAACTCAACGATGACCTGCGTTCCCACGCCCTCCTGGGACTTTACGCGCATGCCAGAATCTTCTCCGTAAAAGAAATGGATGCGCTGAAGCACGTTGAAGAGCGCCAGGCCGCAACCTCGCTTGACGGAGCCGTCGGCGGTAATGCTCTCGGGCTCCTCTCGGCGATGCTGCTCAAACAGATGCGCGCAGACTTCTTCGCTCATACCGATGCCGTCATCTTCGACGATGATCTCCAAGCCGTCATCGGTCTCAAAAGCCCTAACACGAATAGAAAGCGGCTCGGTCTCGCGCTGCGCATGCTTGATGCAGTTTTCGAGCAACGGCTGCAAGATAAACGGCGGCACCATGCAATCGCGCACCTCAAAGTCGATATCGACCGAGACGCGCAGACGGCCGTCGCCATACCGGGCCTGCATAAGATTGATATAACGGGTGCCCTGTTCCACCTCATGCTCGAGCGTGGTGAGCGTATCGGAATCAGAAAGCGTCTGACGATAGTAGTTGGAAAAGTCGATCAGCAGCGATCGCGCCTTGTCGGGCTCGGTTCGAACGAGCGACACGATCGTGCTAATGGTATTGAATAGAAAATGAGGATCGACCTGCGATTGCAAGGCGCGCAGCTCCACGCGGGCCGTAAGCTCGTCCTGGCGCTCGAGCTCAAAGCTCGCAAGCTGCGTGGAAATGAGGTCGGCAAAGCCCGAGGCAAGCGCCGTCTGGCGCATATCGATGTTGCTCAGACGGGGATAATACAGCTCGAGCGTGCCCACGCAATGCCCGCGCACGGTAAGCGGTGCGACAATACCGGCGCGCAGGCGCGGAAAGTAGCCACCCGTCTCGGTCGAGGCATCGCGCGAGAACACGCTTTGCTCACCGCTGTTGATCACGTTGAGCGTAGTCCGCAGTACCACCGGGGTGCCCGCGGGGCATTTTGCCGAGTCCTCGCCCCAGCTCGCCAGCACCTGCTTGCCGTCGGTAAAGCAGATGGCAGAGGCGATGGTCTCGGACAGGATAATTTTAGAGGCGCCCAGGGCCGCTTCGGGCGTAAGGCCGCGCGACGTGTAGGCGAATATTTTTGATGCGATGGCGAGCGTACGGTCGGTTGCGCTCGATGTGAGGTCGTCGGGAACGACAAAGACGTACGAGAAGAAGAAGCACAGCATGACCAAGCCGGCAATGACGACAACGGCCGGAACGGGATTGGGATTATCGGTTAGATCCCAGATGAGCAGCAGGATAAGCAGCGGAACGACAATACCGAGCAAGATGGCTTGAACCACATGCTGAGCGGTACGAAAGACCTTGGTAGAGTTGTAGCTCTTGCCCAGAATCAGCCTATTGAGATCCACCGTCATCTCCTTCTTACTGACGCACCCCATAGCAATAAAGAGGGCCGCAAGCGACCCTCTCCATTGCATTATGCAATCAAATACTGTGTTTTACATCAAGCCATCGATGAACGGTAGCTTAGGCGCTGTACTTGTTTGCCTCGCCGAAGGTGCCGGCCTCGACAATCCAGCCGTCCTTCATGATGACGTCCATGTTGTCGGTGTTGAGCACGTGGATGTCGGCGGCGACGTCACCGTTGACGACCAGCAGGTCGGCGCACTTGCCGGCCTCGATGGAACCGGTCTCGTCCTCGATGTGGCACATCTTGGCGCCGTTGAGGGTGGCGCAGGTGATGGTCTCGACCGGGGTGAAGCCGATCTTGTCGACGAACTCGTACATCTCCTCGATGGAGCAGGTGCCGTACGGGGTGACGAAGGAGAAGGAGTCGGAGCCGATCGTCATGACGACGCCGCGCTTCTTGGCCTCGCGCAGGCAGTCGTAATTGCGCTGCAGCTCCTTCTCGACCAGGGTGCCCTCGTACTTGTCGTGCAGCTCGGGGACGTAGACGGGCGGATAGGTGGCGTACCAGGTGGGCAGGAAGGCGATCGTCGGGGTGAAGAAGGTGCCCTGCTCGGCCATGAGGTCCATGGTGCGCTCATCGATATCGAAGCCGTGAATCAACTGCTCGCAGCCAAAGCGAACGGAATCGTAGGCAGCGGCGTGGTTGTTGTAGCAGTGGCTCCACACGGGGATGCCGACCATCTTTGCCTCTTCGACCACGGCCTGGATCTCCTCGGAGCAGTAGTGCTGGTCGCGACCGGAGTCCCAGCGCCAGATGCCGCCACCGGTAGCCCAGATCTTGATGGCATCGGGGTTCTCGCGCAGGCGACGACGGACGGCCTTGCGCAGATCCCAAGGACCATCGACCTGGTCGCCCCAGGGATGGGATTCCTTGTTGAGCTCCTGGCTGCAGTGGTGGGAGTCGCCGTGGCCGGCAACGCGGCAGAAGCCAAGGCCGGTGGCCAGAACGCGCGGGCCCTTGAAGACGCCCTTGTCGATGCAGTCACGGATCTGGATACCAAAGCGGCCGATCTCGCAGACGGTGGTGAGGCCGTGGGTGAGGCAGTCGTAGGCCTGCTTGACGGCGACGGCCTGCTTCTCGAGGAGCGGCTGCATGACCCAGTCGGTGTCATCGTCAGTCAAGTTGCCCGAGAAGTGCAGGTGGGTGTCGATCAGGCCGGGAAGGACGGTCTTGCCGGCGGCGTCGATGACCTCAACGCCCTCGGGAAGGTCCTGCATAGCACCGGCATACTCGATCTTGCCGTTGTCGTCGACGAGAACGAGGGAGTTCTCGACCGGCTCGGCACCGGTACCGTCGATGAGCTTGCCGCCAACGATTGCATACTTAGTGGACATGGTTCCTCCTTATGGATCCATATATGTGGGCGAGGCCGTGTTGGGTCGCGGCCTCACAAAGCTACCCAAGTGGTGCCGGGTTCGGTGCGCGGAAGAGAGGGTCCCGCGCACCTGGTCCGCCCCGGCTAGGCGTTACTTTTTGCGGGAATTGGTGAAGGCCATGAGGGCCAGGCCAATAGCCAACCAGCCGATCACGATGCTCCACTCCACCATGTTGAGGGAGGCGGGAGAGAACGGAATCACGAGCAGGCCGATGATGATGGCGCAGGCACCGATGGCGAGGCCGATGCCAAACTTGCCGCCGGGCACCTCGTAGGGACGAGGCAGGTCGGGCTCGGTGAAGCGCATGCGCAGGCAAGCGAGGGCGACCATGCCGCAGGAGAAGATGAAGGCGAGAGCCGACACGTTGGTCAGAGGGATGAGCATGTTCTTGCCCAGGAACGGACCGACGACGGTGATGACGCCCAAGACGACGCAGGCAAGCTTGGGAGCGCCGGACTTGGGGTCGACCTCGGCGAACTGCTCGGGCAGCTGGCCCTTGCGGCCCATGGCGAGCATGATGCGGCTCGTGGCGCCGTAGAAGGAGTTCATCGGGCCCATGGGTCCAAGCGTGGCGATGACGAGCATGGCCAGGTACAGGAGCATGTTGATACCCTTGAGGCAGGCAAGCGCGGGAACCGGGCTCTTAACAAACTCATGCCAGTCGAGGATGGTGCCGAACGAGTAGATGCAGACCATGTAGAAGCCGCCGGCGGCCAGCAGGGCCAGGGAGATGATCTTGCCGAACTTGTTCCAGTTGAGGCCCTCGGCTGCTTCCTCAGCCTGCTGAGGAATGGTGTCGAAGCCGGCGTAGAAGAACGGGGTCAGTACCAGGACCGACACGATGCCGGCGAACAGGCTGGTGCTCTCGGTAGCGGCCTTGCCGCCGCCAGCGCCGGTGACCTGGGAGAACACGGGCATGGCGTTGTCCGGCGAGCCGGTGAACAGTGAGACGCCCATGGCGAGCAGCATGCCGCAGAGCAGGGCCTTGGTCAGGAAGGCCTGGAGCTTGGCAGCCGAGCTGGCGCCGCGGAAGTTGAGGAAGATGACGTAGACTGCAAAGCCGAGCGCGATCAGCGTCGGGAACAGGTAAACGTCGGCGCCCAGGATGGTGTAGAGCTTGACGGCGCGCAGCCACTCAAGACCGGGCAGGCTACCGAACATCTCGGACACGAGGGTCGAGATGGCGATGGCCTCCCACGGGCACAGGATGCCGTTGCCCAGGGCCAAAAGCCATCCGGTGATGTAGCTCAGCGTACGGCCAAAGCTACGATCGACATACTCGACGATGCCGCCCGAGATGGGGATAGCAGCCGTGAGCTCACCGAAAACAGCTCCGACGGGCACGAGGAAGATTGCACCCAAGAGGAATGCGATCATAGCGGGAACGGGACCGCCGCCCACGACCATCCAGTCGCCGACCTGCAGAACCCAACCGGTACCGATGATGGCACCGAAACCGATGGTGAAGAAGTTCCAGAGCGAAAGCGTTTTCTTCATGCCACCGTTACCTTCGACTGCAACTTCTGCGTTCTTGTCCGCCATTGTTCCCCTCCTTTCCTATTTGACACCCTTGGCGTCACCCCTTGCGCGGTCTGTTTTGCCGCGCTCTTTTATTTCGTGGCTTTAAGATACGGCCTTGGCGCAGCAGCTCCGCTTGTAGCTCGACCGAAGGCAGAACTGCAAAACGAGCGGCGCCGTTTTTGGGACGAACGGCACGGTTTGCCGCTCATTGTTGTCGCCCGTCCGACGGGCGTACGCTCATTGGACGCATATAGAAATGTTTTTGAGGCCGTGTGTTTTGCGCCTTTCGTACCGTTTACCGAGCTTTTGACGCGCAGACCCCTTTGTTGCACATCTTTTTTGTAGGATAGACAGGTTATACATGAGACAAGGCGGTACGAATGGCATACGGATACAACGACGGTGATCAACGGCGACAAAGCGTTCGCCTTGCTGGCCGCACCACGCCGATGCCCAGAAGTGCCACGAGCAGCAATCCGCAACGCCCTCAAGAGCAACCCGGGCCTTCGTCTCGGCAGCAGACAAACAGAACACGGCAGAGCGGCCGTCCGAGCACGGGCACAAGCGCACAGCAAGATAGCCGCTTGGGCGCGCGCACTCGACAGCGCCAAGCCGAGGTTCCGCAACTGCGCCGCAACGGCGCACGTCAGCCCGGCATCCATATCAACCGCTTCTTTTCGCATCCCCAAGGCGGACGCGACGGCAAGCCTTACCGCTCGACATCGTACGTGAATGCCCCCGCCCTGTCAGCTCGTCGACTTCGCCTCGCACTGTGCTCTATCCTCACCTGTCTGGTCTTTGTGCTTATGAGCTCCTGTATGTCCCACGGTTCGGCCGGTATCGAGCCCACCGCCGAGGACAAGCTGCTCAAGGCCCCCGTCGCACCCGGTTATTCTTTCGCCTTTTCGACCCCACGCTCGCAATGGCAAGCCGGCACGATGCCCCATATCTATCAGATCGACCCTGCGTGGTCGGAGCTGCCTTACTCCGGCGGCACCATCCGCCAAAATGCCTGCGGGCCTACGTGCCTCACCATGGTCTATATCTTTAAGACGGGACGCACCGATATGACCCCCGTCGATATGTGCGCGCTTTCTGAGGCGGGCAATTACGCCCCCACCGGTGCAACCGAATGGTCGTTTATGACGAGCGGCGCATGGCAGTTGGGACTTAAC
>CALLST010000120.1:0-7495 GCA_938011875.1 uncultured Collinsella sp.
CGCGGCCCCAGATGTTGCAGATGATGATCACGGCCACAGCGATAACGGCGACAAGCCAGTTGGTCTGACAGTTGGCAATGGCAGAGCTCGCTAGGATCAGGCCGATGGAAATGACGATGGGGCCGGTCACCACCGGCGGAAAGAAGCGCATGACACGTTTGGCGCCAAATGCGCGGAACAGCGCCGCCAGCACCGGATAGAGCAGGCCGGCGCAGGCAACGCCCAGGCAAGCGTAGGGCAAAAGCTCGGCCTCGCCGTTGGGTGCAATGGCGGCATAACCCGCGATAAAGGCAAACGACGAGCCCAGAAACGCGGGTACCTTACCACGCGATAGAAAATGAAACAGCAGCGTGCCGATGCCGGCGAACAGAAGCGTCGCCGAAACGGAAAGGCCGGTGAGCACGGGCACGAGCACCGTGGCTCCGAACATCGCAAACATGTGTTGCAAACCCAACACGAACATGCGCGGGCGGCCGAGCGATGATGCATCGTAGATGGCATCGGTGACGGCGGGCGTCGAGGATTGGGACATGGAAGTCCTTTCATGATGGAAGGGCGATCAGGCATATCGGATAACCTGCCCGAACGATACGATCCGGACCATTGTACGTGATACGTCATGTCTCGCGCGCGCCGTCACCTGCAAGCGGTAGCGTTACTTCCAAACGCGCTCGGCAATGCGCTTGACCAGCGCGATCTTTGCCCACTGTTCGTCCTCGGTCAGCTTGTTGCCAATCTCGCAGCTGGCAAAGCCGCACTGGGGCGACAGGTACAGGTTCTCGAGCGGCACATACTTTGCGGCCTCGTGGATACGTTCGACGATAACGTCCTCGTCCTCAAGCTCAGCCGCCTTGGTGGTCACCAGACCCAGCACGACCTTCTTGCCGGGAGCAACGTACTTGAGCGGCTCAAAGCCACCGGCGCGTGGCGTATCGAACTCAAGGTAGAACGCGTCAACGTTCTCATGTGCGAACAGGTACGGCGCAATGGGATCGTAACCACCCTCGAAGGCATACGTGGAGTGATAGTTGCCGCGGCACACGTGCGTGTTGATAACCAGATCGTCGGGCTTGCCCGCGATGGCGGCATTGTTGAGCGCCACGCCCAGCTCGCTCACCTTTTGCAGGTCAACCGGGCTCATGCCGGTCTTGGACACAAAGTCGGTATCGCAATAGATGCCCCAGGTGCAGTCATCAAACTGGATGTTGCGGCAGCCTGCTGCGTACAGGTCGGCGATCACCGTGCGATAAGCGGCCGCAATGGCGTCGGCAAGTTCCTCATCGGTCTTATAGACAGCGCGCAGGCTCTCCTGCTGGCCGTCGCAGCGATCGAGCGTGACCTCAGAGAACGTCTGGATCGGCGCCGGGATGGTCTGGCGCGCGACCTGGCCCTCCCCCTCGAGCGACTTGACAAATTTAAAGTGCTCGACGAACGGATGGTTCTCGCCGCTAATGGGGCCGGTTACCACGGCGGTGTCGGCTGTGGTCTCCTCGTCGTGGAACATATAACCCGTACGCGAGGTACGGCGTTCAATGCCGTTAAGGCCCCACATAAAATCGAGGTGCCAGTAGCTGCGGCGGAACTCGCCATCGGTGATGACCTGTAGGCCAGCAGCCTTTTGCTTAGCCACCAAGTCGCGAATGGCCTCATCCTCGACGGCCTTAAGGCCGTCGTCATCGAGCGTACCCGCAGCGTAGGCGGCACGGGCGTCCTTCACGGTCTGCGGACGAAGAAAACTGCCGACGATATCGGCGCGAAACGGCGCGTTCAGTTGAATCGAAGTGCTCATAGATATCTCCCTTTGCATTGGTTGCTTTGCTGGGACAGAGTATGAGCGCTCATGTGGTCATCGTAAAATATATGTTTATAAGCGTTTGATATAGATAATTCCTATATCAGTTTGGACTGCAGTCAAGAGATTTGACCCGTGCAGAACGCAGCAGTCTAGATATGCTGACGAATCGCGTCGATATAGGCTTGGCCGTAGCGCGTGAGCGTCGTGTTCTTGCGCGTAATGATGCCGATCTCCATGTACTCGTCCACATCGAGCGGAATGGAGATAATACCCGGCCCGTTGAGCTCGTGGCTGATCACGCCCGAACACACCGTGTAGCCGTTGAGGCCCATGACCAGGTTGAACAACGTCGCACGGTCACGCACGCGGATATTCTTGCGGCGCTCAAAGGTCGAGGTCAGCTCCTCGGAATAGTAGAACGAGTTATAGCTGCCCTGCTCATAGGACAGGAACGGATAGTCCTCCAGGTCCTCGAGTGTCACGCCGGCGCGGTCCGCCAGTGGATGGTCGGCACATACAAAGACATGCGGCGCGGCGCAGAAGAGTCCTTCGAACACGAGCTCGTTGGCCGCCAGCATGCGCTCGATGACCTCGCGATTGTGCTCGGACAAGTACAAGATGCCTAGTTCGCTTTTCATATGCGCGACGTCCTCGATAATCTCGTGAGTCTGCTCCTCGCGCAGGGTAAAGTCGTAGCGCGCGGCATCGAACTCGCGGATCACGTCGACAAACGCGTTGACGGCAAAGGAATAATGCTGGCAGCTCACACTAAAGTGCGGCACCTGCTCGGACTCGCCCTTGTACTTGCCTTCGAGCAGATCCGCCTGGTCGAGCACCTGGCGCGCGTAGCCCAAGAAGGTCTCGCCCTCCTCGGACACAATGACGCCCTTGTTGGTGCGCTCAAAGATGTGCACGCCCATCTCGTTTTCGAGATCGCGAATCGATGCGGTAATCGAAGGCTGCGACACAAAGAGCCGGCGCGAGGCCTCGGTGATGCTGCCGCATTCGGCAACTTTGACGACATACCTGAGCTGCTGAAGCTTCATAGCTTTCTCCCTAGACGTTCGTGACGTCGAAACCCGTCGCATCCATCTGACGCATAAACGGCGGCATCTCCCCCGTCGCGGCGCAGTCGGCAATCTGATGCAGAGCCCCGGCAACCGCATCGTCTGCCGCAGCGCCGATATGCCAGCGCGCGGCAGCCGTGACGGCCTCGTTGGCATTGGCGACTGCAACGGAGTTGGGAACGGCATCGATCATGGGCAGGTCGTTATCGGAATCGCCGAATACGGCCACCTCGTCGGGCGTCAGGCCCAAAGCGCGCGCCAGCTCCAGCGCAGCGCAGCCCTTGTCCCAACCGGCCGGAAGGATGTCAAACAGGCGCACTCGGTTGTTGGGAAACACAAGCGAGAGTTCCGGCACCTCAGCGGCAACGCGCTCGCGTAGCTCCGCGAGCTCCTCACGCGAACGGGCACTCCAAATATTCGCCTTAAACACCGGGGCATCATCGACAACAGGACGGCACGGGGCCTCTTCGCCTTTGAGCCACGCGTTGCCGCCCGACTCCATGGCGCGACGCACACGCTCGGGATCGCTTGTCACGCAATAGGCATCGTTATTCCAAAAGTCATCACCCAGACGGTAGACCTTCAAATACGTATCGTCGGTCTCCTGTTCAAAATAATCGGCTAAGCGCATAAGGACATCGTTATCGATTGCGCGCGAAGCGACTACTTCGCCATCGACAAACATCACCTGGCCGTTGCAAAACGCACCGGTCGAGAAGCACTCGGAGCGATTGCGGAACATCCAGCCCATCGCGGACGGCTGACGACCCGAAACCGGCCCAAAGTGCAAACCCGCCGCCTGCATGGCATGAATACCCTCAATGGCGTAGTCGCTGGCGCCGTCATGCCCGGCTGGAATCAGTGTATCGTCCATATCGGTCAGCACAAGTTTGATCATAAGGTCCCCTCGGTCATTCTTAATCCCATCTATTGTACCGACCCGCCAAAAAGGGACAGGTTTATTTCGGCAGGTTTCATTTGGGAAAACGCAAAGTCCCAGTTGTTACCTGCCAAAATAAACCTGTCCCTTTTTGGCAGGTGCGCTAGTATAGGGAACAACAGATTCGATGCGGGAGTGCCGGCGGTGCAAACCACAAGGCTGAGAGGGCATGGGGCCCAATCCTTTGAACCTGTCAGTTAATGCTGGCGTAGGGAGCATGCCGCCTTTACAGGGGCGCTGTCTATGCACAGCGCCCCTTTTCTATGCCAAGGAGGCATGTGCAGTGATTGATTCGGAACAGCTTAAACAACATATGGTCAAGGCCGTGGAGGAGATTCACACCACCAATCCGATGGCCGGCTCCATCACCAACACGGTGACGATCGACTTTGTCGCCAACGCACAGCTCGCCGTGGGCGGATCAGCCGCCATGGTCTATCTGCCCGACGAGGGCGAGGCACTCGTTGCCGGCGGCGGCGCCATCTATCTCAACATGGGCACGCTCTTCCCCATTTACGAGCAAACGATTCCCCGCGCGGCCAAAGCGGCACACGACGCCGGTAAGCCCTGGGTGCTCGATCCGGTGGGCCTGGGCATCGGTAGCCTGCGCACCCAGCTGGTAAACGAGCTCAAGCAGTACAAGCCCGCCATCGTGCGCGGCAACGCCTCCGAGATCATCGCGCTCGCCGGCCTGTGGGGTCTTGAGGGCGAGGCGGCCGATTTGAGCCGCGTACGCGGTGTCGATACCACCGACACGGTAGACGCCGCCCGCGATGCCGCCGTGGCGCTCGCCCGCTACACCGGCGGCGCCGTTGTGGTCTCGGGCGAAGTCGACCTGATTACCGACGGCACGACCGTGGCCAAGTCTCACGGCGGCAGCCCGCTCATGTCCAAGATCACCGGCTGCGGCTGCTCGCAGGGCGGCGTGCTGGCCGTGTACGCCTGCGCCGCCGACCCGTTTACGGCAGCCGTCTGCGGCACCGCCGTCTACAACGTTGCCGGCACGCGTGCCGCCGCCGTCGCCGATGCCCCGGCAAGCTTTAAGGTCGCCTTTATCGACGAGCTCTACCGCGCGACCGCCCAGGACATCGCCGATAACCAACTCGAGCTCGAGGAGGCATAAGCCATGTCCGAGCCCGCAACCAATGCCGGCATGAACACACTCGTCGCCGTGGCCATCGCCCCGTGCGGCACCGGCGATGAGCTGTCCGCCGAGGTCGCCGAGGTCGTGCGCGTCATTCGCGAGAGCGGCCTTCCCAACCGCACCACCTCGATGTTCACCGAGATCGAGGGCGACTGGGACGAGGTCATGCAGGTCGTGCGCGACGCAACCTTTGTGTTGGCGAGCAAAGGCATCCGCACCGAAGTCGTGCTCAAAGCCGATATTCGACCCGGATTTACCGACACCATGACCGGCAAGCTCGAGCGCATGGAAGCACAGATCAAAAAGCAGGAGGAAGCACGATGAGCATCCGCGACAACCTTGATATCTCGGCCTATCTGGTACTCGGCCCCGAAAACACGCTGGGACGTCCCGTGGGCGATGTGGTGGCCCAGGCGCTCGACGCAGGCTTTACCTGCATCCAGGTGCGCTCCAAGGTGGCAAGCGCCCGCGAGATCATTGCGCTGACCGGCGACGCCGCGCAGGCAATCGCACAGGCTGGCAAGACCGGTCAGGTCGCCCTGTTAATCGACGACCGTCTGGACTGCGTACTCGCCGCGCGTGAGCAGGGTATTGCTGTCGACGGCGTGCACGTGGGCCAGAGCGATATTCCCGTCGAGGTCTGTCGCAAGCTTCTGGACCCCGATGCCATCGTGGGACTTTCGGCCCGCTGCGAGGAGATGCTCGAGTACGTCAAGACCGCCGACATGAGCCTAGTCGACTACCTGGGCATCGGCCCACTCCACGAGACTGAGACCAAACGCGATTGCGGACGCGCGGCCGATGGCTCTATCATCACCAAGAGCTTTGAGGACCTGGCCGCCCTCCACGCGGCAAGCCCCGTGCCCATCGTGGTGGGCGGCGGCGTCAAGACGGCCGACCTGCCGCAGCTCAAGGCCACCGGCGTCGATGGCTTCTTTGTGGTGAGCGCCGTCTGCAGTGCCGACAACCCCTACGCCGCCGCCAAGGAGCTCGTCGACACCTGGCAGCAGGCATAAGTCTAGGCCGAGCAGCCGATCCGCAGCCTCATATCTTCAGCAATGGAAAGCGCATCCCAGTTTGGACCTCCATTCCGGGATGCGCTTTCCGCATGCGACCCTTACCCCGCCAGATACGCTTTCAACGCCGGCAAAGTCGCCTCCGCATCTCGACGACCGATCTGATAGATGCGCTCGAGCTCATCCGGTTCGCGGCACAGCGACGGCACCTTCACCGATTCGCTCGGCCGCACCATAAAGACCTCGCCGGCAGCCTCGCGACGCGCCAGGTCATCGAGCGTGGCATTGTAGACCTCATGCCGATGCTCAAGCGCTGCGACAAAGTCCGGGTAGTGACGGAACACGCGACGCAGCATGGGCATCACGCTGTTGGGCTGCTTCACAAAGCCCGCCGGCTGCGTGAGTACCACGATATTGCGGTCATACCCCTGCGCAAACAGCCATGCACTGGGAATAGAATCAGCCACGCCACCATCCAGATATTTGTGTCCCTCAATGACAACAGGACGCGTCGCCACGGGAATAGCCGACGACGCCCGGATCCACTCGATATCGCGCTCATCGCCATAGGGCAGGTCGTGGTAGACAGCCTTGCCCGTCTCGATATCGGTACACACGCACGTAAACCGCATGGGACAGGCGCGATATGTCTCCAGGTCGATGGGATCGCGCTCGATAGGCACCTCGTGATAGGCAAAATCGGCATTGAACATATCGCCGGTCCGCAGCCAGCTTGCTACACCCGCATAGCGCTTATCGGCACAATAGGCCTTGTTATAGCGAATGGCGCGGCCGATCTGGCGCGATTTAAAGTTGTAGCCAAACGCCGCACCCGCCGAGACACCCACCATATGGTCGCAGGTCAAACCGTGCTCCATCCAAACGTCGAGCACGCCCGCCGTATACATACCGCGGTAGCCGCCTCCCTCGAGTGCCAGCCCCACCGTGCGCGTCATAGTTGGCTGTGCCATGCGACCATCTCCGTCCCCGCAAATTTAAACGGAACAAGTATACCCATCAACATATACCGCCCCAGTCGCATTTTTATCGAACATCGCATCATCGCGCTGCCGTTTGTCGAATAATAGCCACCCACAGCATGTGTACCCCTATATAATTTTGCACAGTTGTTTATACTACTCAGCAGTTATCAACAGCGAACATTAGCCGGCAAAGTAACCCAACAACGCAGCAAGGCGGGGGCCTGGATACACGCAAAACGCTGAGCAACGATGCGTGTACACAACGAGCTCGCCCGACGCAATCCGCTCCGACTTCAGAAAGCCGCTTAGAACATGGATACTGTCAGCAATTACACCGAAACGCTCGAAAAGACCGTCCGTGACCTTCTCGAGCGTCAGGAGGATCTGATCAGGACCGCCTTTACCGACCAGCTTACCGGGCTTGGCAACCGTGGCGGCTTTGCCCGTTCCCTCGAGGAGCTCTGGGAGCAGGACACCCCCGTTACCATGGCGTTCATCGACATCGACAATCTCAAGCACTGCAACGACGTCTTTGGGCATGACGAGGGCA
>CALLST010000121.1:0-1870 GCA_938011875.1 uncultured Collinsella sp.
GGTCCACGGAATTCGTACGGCAACCTATAAGGTGCGTTTTGGCGGGCACGCGACCGAGTTGTATCTGGAGGACCAGACGCGCGAACGACCAGATGGCTCGCAGGCCCATCTGATACGTTGGTGGGTCTGGGCCTTTGATCGTACGCTCGAGGGCGAGCGCCGTGGGTAAGGACATATGGCATTCGGGTACAATGACAGGAATCTTGTCACCTACGGCGCTGTCGCGGCGCTTTTGAAAGGACGAAACTATGAACGATATCCAGGGCTATCAGAACGGCCCCATCGAGAGCAGCGCAAGCCGCGCCAAGGAGATGTCGCCGCGCGCGTACAACCTTGTCATGTCTGCCCTGATCTTCTTGGGCTTTTGCGCCATGGGTGCCGGTGCTTACTTTACGAGCACCATGGCGTTTGCCCGCATGATGATGAGCGGCGCCGCCTTGCCGCTGGTCTTTGGCTCGTTTATTTTGACCATCGTCGGCATGGTCATGATGTCGGCTGCTGCGGGCAAGCAGTCCGTGGGTCTGTCCCTTGTGGGCTACGTAATCTTTGCGAGTACCTTTGGCCTGACGGCGTCGTTTGGTCTTGCCAACTACGACCTGCCTACCATTAACACCGCCTTTATCGCCACGGCCGCCATCACCTTTGTCTTTGGTGCCTTGGGCGTGACGTTCCCCAAGTTTTTCCAGCGCGTATATGGCATCGGCTTTGGCATTCTGCTCGCCACGATTCTGGTCGAGATCGTGCTGATGTTTATGGGCGTCTCGCAGTCCATCACCGACCTGATCGTGATCGTGGTGTTCGCCGGCTTTATTGGCTACGACACCTATGTGGCCACGACGGTGCCGCCCACGCTGCCCAACGCCGTGCTCATGGCATCCAACCTGTTCGTGGACATCATCAACGTGTTCCTGCGCATTCTGAACATCCTTGGCCGTCGTGACTAGTGGCGAATTGCGGCGGTGCTTGCCGTGCGTGTAAATCGATGCGAAAGGCGGTCCTTCGGGGCCGTCTTTTTTGTACGCGGCGGGGTATCATGGATGGGAAAAGCCGATAGCGGCAGCGACAGGAAAGGTGGCCACGTATGGCAGACGTCGACAACAGGAACCGTAACCGCAGGTCCAACCGAGCGGGTCAGCCCAATCCCAAGCGCGAGGCCCGTGCCAAGGCCGCCGAGCGTCACGCGGCAACTGTGTCCGAAGCGTGCGCCAAGGATATCGAGCGTTCGCTTGCCGGTGTTCGCGAGTTTGACGGTATGCCTGCCGGCTTTGTCGCGGCGATGAAGGCCAAGGTTCAGAGTGCTGTGGCCACCGAAGAACAGGTTGCCGAGGACGTCGAGGGCGCGGAGGCTGCCGAGACCGAGGCGGCACCCGAGAGCGAGGCAGCGCCCGAGACCGAGGCAGCTCCTGAGCCCGTCGAGGAGCCTGCCGAGGAAATCGCCGAAGCTGAGTCCCCGCCTGCTGAGGAGCCCGCTCCGGTCCTGCCCGAGGTCACTGTGCTTGATGCCTCCGCCACGCAGGCAATCCTCGATAACGGTCGCGGCTATGCGCAGTTCTGCGACATGGCCGTGCTCGCCTTTGCCTCGTTTACCAATCCGGGCGGTGGATATATTCAGGGTTATCTGGGCCAGGAGGCCACGCTGTGCGCCGATTCGTATCTGTACAACGTTCTCGATAGGCAGCGTAAGTGGTACGGCGAGAACCGTCGCCGCAACATCAACTGCGAGCTCTATCGTAACCGCGCCCTAGTGGTGCCTGCGGTGCGCTTCGACCGCAACCACGTGCATGCATACGCCGACGTGATCGTGGCCGCCGCGCCCAACGTTAAGCGCGCCCGCCAGGAGTATCGTGTGGGTGACGATGCCCTGCTGGAC
>CALLST010000122.1:0-1715 GCA_938011875.1 uncultured Collinsella sp.
TAGTCGCCACCCTCCTTGCGCGCGATAGTCACCGTCTTGTCCGTGGCCTTGACCAGGTACAGGTCGCCCGTCAGATGCGTAATCTCGCCACCCGTGACCGCACCTGGCTCGCCGCTGTTGGCGCGGAACATGAGCCACGCCTCGTCGTGAAAGTTGCCCAGGCTAAGCGTCCAGGCATCCGCGCTGGTATCCACGGTCACCGTCACGGACGAAAAGCGCTGGAGGGCACCCGAGCATTCCGAACCGGTCTGGCGACGCAGGTCGGGCGCAGACTTGGTAAGCCAGTCTAAATAGTCGGTCAGGCCGCCCTTGTAGACCTCCCAGCCTTCTTTGGCGCCGCGATCGGGATCCAGCAAGTCGTCAGGATGCATAAAGTGTGTACTCACGTAGTGCATGTTGAGCTCGGAGACGGCAGCCAGACGCATGTAAGAATCGTCGACCATACCGCCCGAGACAATACGCGGCTGCTCCACGATACCATCCCTCGCCACGCCAAACTCCTGCACGTACGGCAGATCGGTGCCATCCTCAAAATACGTACTGGCTACGGTCTTAATGCGCGGAACATCGGTGCCAATAAGCTGGCGTGCGCGAGCCGAAAGGATATTCGACGGCGGCACGTAAACCGAGCCATGTGCGTTGGGCAGCACCTCGTCCTGGAAGGCAATGAGCTCGTCGAGCGCCGCGACGAGCGTCTCCTTGTTCTTCCACGTCTTGTAGTCGTAGAGCGTGCCGTAGTCGGTGTCCCAAAGCGCCAGCGGCTGATGGTTGTAGCCGTGAAAGCCCAGCTCGCCGCCCATCTGCAGCAACATACCGCCAAAGTAGCGAAACTGCGTGGTATCGGGCTGGCGTGCGGGCTCGGTCTGGTTGACCGCGTCCTCGTAGTTTTCGATCATCACGCCGGTATAACGAATACCGTATTTTTGCGCGAGTTTTTGCAGATCGGGCCACCATACCTTGGTATAAAAGTCGGCGATGGAAAGCCCGTAGTCGCGCTTGATGTAGGTGCCGTCGCCCGAGGGCACGGGGCTAGGAAAGTCATCCAGATAGAAGACGGCGCTGTTGATGACGGGGTATGCCGTGGCATCGCCCAGCAGGCTGATCGCCGCGGCGTAAAAACCGCGCATGACCTTGCTGTAAATGCCAATGTTACACACCACGGTATGACCGCTGCCGCAATCGCTCGACCAAACAAGGGGCGCACCCGTGTCGCCGGTTTTGGCCCACACGTGCGCCGTCTCGCGCAGCGAAACCAGCCGGGATGATTTAAAGGGATCCGAAAACTCGTAGCGCTGGCCACCGCCGATCAAAAAGTCCTTACTCGGGACGATGCTCTCGGCAGTCGTGTACTCGAATCCCACGGTATCGATGCCAAACTTGGGCGCAACGGCTTGCAGATAGCCGGAGTTCTCCGGCGTCATGCCCAGCATGAGCACGCCGCCGGCACTCACCCAACTCATAATGTCGCTCAGGCGCGTACCGAGCCCATCGAGCGACGGCATGAGCACAATCACGCGGTCAAACGACGTGAGCGAAGGAATGGCATCCGTGCCATCGGTGGCAATATCCACATCGCGATGGGCAATCTTCATGTCGAGCAAAATCTGATCGAACTGGTCCTTGACGTCGTCAACGCCGTCCTGGTCCGAATCGGAAATAACCAAGCACGTGGGCTTTTGGCCAAAGATCGCCGAGCTTGCAGGTGTGGCATCGTT
>CALLST010000123.1:0-1580 GCA_938011875.1 uncultured Collinsella sp.
CCTTGAGCGCGCGGCCCTCGGCGATCACGGTCTCCAGATTGACGTAGCCCGCCTCCTCGGCCATCTTGATACCGGCCTTGACGCACAGGCGCTCGGTCTTGTTCTCACTCAAAAACTGCTTATAGCCGCGGCAAAGCTCCTCGAGCTCCTCGACTTGCTGTGGCGTGTACTTTTTCCATGCGCAGGGACGCTCCATGACGCAGGCTCCTTCCGGATCGATCGTGCTGGTTGATGTACCGTGAGCCATCGTATCACGCGCGGGCTCACGGTGGCGGGGGAGCTTGATGTGAGGTGGCCGCGGGGCGGGGAGCGTGTAAACTGGGGTGAGCAAACCGTGCCCAGCCCAAAGCGAGGTATTCAATATGTCTGATAAGCGCCGCACCTTTGCCGTTATCGACGGCAACTCGCTCATGCACCGCGCCTTCCACGCCGTGCCGCCGACCATGAACGCGCCGGACGGTCGCCCCACCAACGCGATCTTTGGCTTTCTGAACATGTTTCTTAAGATGATTGATGCCTTTAACCCCGACGGTGTGGTCGTGGCGTTTGACAAGGGTAAGCCGCGCGTGCGCATGGAGATGCTGCCGCAGTATAAGGCGCAACGCCCGCCCATGGACCCCGATCTGCACGCACAGTTTCCAATGATCAAGGAGCTGCTCACGGCGCTCAACGTGCCGATTCTGCAGTCTGAGGGCTGGGAAGGTGACGATATCCTGGGAACCATGGCGCGCCTGGGTGAGGAGGCCGGCTGCGACATGTTGCTGGTGACCGGCGACCGCGACATGTATCAGCTCGTGACCGAGCACGTCAACGTGGTCTCGACTCGCAAGGGCCTGTCCGACGTGGCGATCATGACGCCCGAGAGCGTGGACGACCTGTATCACGGCATTACGCCGGCGCTCGTGCCCGATTTTTACGGTCTGAAGGGCGATACGTCGGACAACATTCCCGGCGTACCGGGCATCGGCCCCAAAAAGGCGAGTGCGCTCATCGCGCAGTACGGCAGCCTTGACGAGGTCATCGCGCATGCTGACGAGGTCAAGGGCAAGATGGGCGAGAACCTGCGTGCGCACATCGACGACGCACTGCTGAGCCGCAAGGTTGCGACCATTCGCACCGATGCGCCTGTTGAGCTCGACTTTGAGGCGACGTCCTTCCCGGCGTTTTCTGCCGATGAGGTTTCCGCGGCGCTGGGCACGCTTGGTATCACCGCCATGCAGAACCGTTTCTTGGCGCTGATCGGCGGCGAGGGCGGGGCTGCTGCCTCCAGTGTGTTTGAGATACCTGCTATGGTTCGCGCAGCCGCCGGCGATGCCGACGCGCTTGGTGCCGTTGCGGCTGAGATCTCCCGCGCAATCGATGCCGGCGAGTGGGCCGCCGCCGTGGTGGACGACGACAAGGAAGAGGGCGCGCTCTTTGGGCTGACGCGCACGCTGTGGTTGGCGACGTCCAAGGGCCTGTTCGCGCTCGAGGAGGGCGACAGCGGTGCGGCGGCTGAGGTTGAGGGCTTCAACTTCGCCCACGGCGTGATTGCCGGCGTGCTCGCGCGTCTGTTTATGGAAGGCCGTGTGGCGAGCCCG
>CALLST010000124.1:0-1849 GCA_938011875.1 uncultured Collinsella sp.
TGAACGGCTGCTCCGCCTTTGTTTTCCGCCGAAGCGACGCCGAGGTGCACGGCAACTCGAAACTATATTCTCTAGCGAGAATAATTTCTCATTATCATTATTCGCGCGGAAGTATAATCTAGTAACAGAATAAAGCCTGCGGCGGGGTGCCCGGGCATAGCGTTCGAAAGGGTTGAATATGTTCGATATGGTTTCTCGCCGCGGATTCGTCTCGCTTTCTGCTGTCGCCGCTGCCAGCCTTGGTCTTGCTGGCTGCTCGGGCAGCAAGACGTCCGAGCCGGCCGGATCCGATGCCGGCTCCGCCAAGGCCTCTTCCAAGAAGGAAACCGTCGAGCTGCAGGTCTTTGCTGCCAACTCGCTCGAGAAGGCCCTGCCCGAGGTTCAGGAGCTCTACACCGAGCAGACCGGCACTACGTTTGCCGACACGCAGTTTAAGGCGTCTGGCGACCTTGTCGAGCAGATGCGCGCCGGTGCCGCCGTCGACGTGCTCATCACGGCCTCCACGGGCACCATGGACGACGCCGAGGCCGCCGAGCTCGTCGATACCGATACCCGCGAGGACATGTTCGTCAACGACCTTGTGATCATTCGCGCCGAGGGCTCCGACACCAAGGTCGAGGCCATCGCCGACGTCGCGAATCTGGACGGCAAGATTGCCATCGGCGACGCCAAGACCGTTCCCGCCGGAAAGTACGCCAACCAGGCTCTGGCCTCCGTGGGCCTCTATACCGGCGCCGAGGGCGACGACGGCGAGTACGCTCCCGAGATCGCCGACAAGGTCGCACTGGCCGACAAAGTTGGTACCGCCGCCGCCTATGTGTCCACGGGCGACTGCGTGGCTGGCTTTGTCTATAGCTCCGACATCTTCCGCTACGACGGTGTCGAGGAGGCCTTCGTGTGCCCCGAGGATTCGCACAAGCCCATCGTGTATCCGGGTGCCGTTGCCGAGAGCTCCGAGCATGCCGACGAGGCCAAGGCGTTTATCGACTTTTGCCTGTCGAACAAGAAGGCCCAGAAGATTTGGGCCAAGTACGGCTTTGAGCTTTCCGCGTAGTGCGGCTTGGCGCGATAATTCCATCGTTTTGTGTTTCACTCCGTCCTTGTATTCGCTTGGAGCTTTTCGTGCTTAATAGATTCCGCATGCTTGTCGCCTGTGCTTTGACCTTTGCGCTTTGCTGGGCGCCGGGATTTGCGTTTGCTGGGGACGCTGAGGACGGGGCCCAGGTTGCTGCGACCGCTCATGGGCTTTCCTATGGGATCGAGGGTTTTGAGCGGTTGGCCAAGGGGACCGCTCGTGCCATGGAGGGCCAGCCTGAGGGCTACCGGTTTCCCGTTGACGAGGACGTGGACCTTGTAGTGGCGCCTGCTGCCGATCGCGTTATGGTGTGGATATCGCCCAAGGCGGTTGAGAAGTATGGATTGGATCCGCAGGATAACGAGTGCGTATCGGGTCTCAAGGCCCTCGTCTGTGAGCTCGACAGCGCAAACTGCATGGGAGGTTCGCAGCTAGGGGACGTGGATCTTCCTTGGTATGTGACGGCGGAAACAACATTTGATGCCGGCGGGTATACCTATGGCTTTGACGAGCGTGGTACGGATGGGGACCGCTATGTGGTGATTGCATCAGCCTCGGGTGATGCCAAGGGCGGCGCGCGTTGGCTTGATAGCGCTCAAATGGTAGAAGCATCGTCCGTCGTGTTGCGGGATGAGCAGGGGCCCTTGACCTCTCTGGCCTCCTTTTTGGGCGACATCGACTATCGCCCGCTTTGGGTGTCCATTAAAACGAGCGGCCTTGCCCTGCTGATCTCCTTTGCGCTGGGCCTGTTCGCCGCGTGGAAGACTATGGGTA
>CALLST010000125.1:0-2730 GCA_938011875.1 uncultured Collinsella sp.
CCTTCTACGCAAACGGCTACGACGCGGCCACACCGGGCAACCATGACTGGAGCTACGGCGCGGACAAGCTTCGCACGATGGCCGGCAATGGTGCCACCAGTACACCTTTCGCCATGCTCTGCGCGAATGCAACGTCCTCGAACGGCGTATGGAGCTCGAGCATCACCAAGACGCTCAATCGCACTTGGAAGGACGGCGAGGGCAGCCCCACGTTTAACTACAAGATTAAGGTCGGCGTCGTCGGAGCCATGGATGAGTCGCTGGGCTCCTCGCTACGCGCGGACCTGGTCGCGGGCACGTCGTTCTCGGGTGCGGCGGACGCCATCAATGCCGAGGCCAAGCGACTGCGCGAGGATGAGGGCTGCAACGTTATCGTCTGCATCGCGCACACGCTCAACGCCAAGACCTTTGCCGCAAAGCTCGTTGGGGTCGATACACTGGTCGCGGGCCACGAGCACATCAACTTAGACGAAAACGTGACGGGGGCCGACGGCAAGCCGGTCCGCGTCGTCGAGGCAGGCAGCGCCTTTGCCGAGGTTGGTCTGCTTTCCATTCCCTATGAGTACGACACCAGGGGTACCGAAACCACCAACGACGACATGGTGACGGTCTCCGCAGGCGACAGCGACGAGAAGCTCTACACCGCCAAGGACGTCGACGACCTTTTGGCAGACCCTAACAACCAGAACATCCTTGACGAGGTTCGCAACAACAAAATCAAGCCACTCGACGATGCCTTTGAAAGCGAATCGAACAAGGTGCTCGGCACATCCTCCACCAACTATTTCTACGGCGAGGACGCCGCGGGTACGCATGGCTGGGAGATGGTGCGCACCACCGATCTGCGTCCCAGTAAAGCGGGCGACGCCACCAAAGCCCAGACCATCGGGCATGTTATCTGCGGCTCCTATCTTGCCCTGACGGGGGCAGACCTCGCCATCGAAAACGCGGGCGGCATCCGCGGCGGCATCGCGGCGGGCGATGTGACCGCCGGCAACGTCGTCGCCATCTCGCCCTATGGCAACACCGTGGAGACCTGGGACATGACCGGCGCAAACTTCCTCGCAGCGCTTGAGCACTCACTGCAGATCAGCGACGATTGCAACGACAGCTACGAGCTTCAGCAAGCCTATGTGGCAGCCGGCCACACCGAGCAGGAAGCCCAAGACATGTACAAGTGGCCCGACGACTCCGGCAGCGTTCTTTCCTTTGGCGGCATCAACGTAACAATCGACTGGACGCAGTCTGAAGGCAAGCGCATCGTGAGTGCCACGCTCACCAAAGACGGCAGCACGCTCGACCCCGCCAAGACCTATACCGTCGCCACCAACAACTACATCATTACCAACACGACCGACTTTCCCACTTTCGCAAATGCCACCAAGCGCACCGAGTGGGGCACATGCGAGGCGGCGATCAGAGCGCTGATCGGGAAGAGCGACTGGGAGAACAAGATGGCCGGGCTCGCCGGCACCATCAGCTTTAGCTCCGCTGAGAGCCCCGCACCCCATCCGACCCCAACGCCTAAGCCCTCGCCCAAGCCCGGCACGACTACTACGACCACGAAAACCAGCGCCAAGAAGACAACCGGCAAGCTTGTCGCAACGGGAGACCGCACGCTGGCCGTGGTCGGCGCATGCCTCATCGGCG
This sequence comes from uncultured Collinsella sp., assembly GCA_938011875.1. GTDB lineage: Bacteria > Actinomycetota > Coriobacteriia > Coriobacteriales > Coriobacteriaceae > Collinsella. The sequence continues at coordinate 1,651 of CALLST010000125.1, forward strand.
GCATCATCGTCATCATGCTCGGCATTATCTGGATGCGTCGACGCTAAGCTACACCGCCGGGCCTTGCAGCCCCGCCGTGCAAACCTTATATCGAGCGCAAAAGCCCGTCCGAATGTGATCGGACGGGCTTTTGGTGGGTATCATGGTTGGACGATCATGAGGAGGTTTTCCCAACATGGAATTGTTTGAACCGATTCTTCATTTCTTTGAACAACGGTGGGTCCACAACATCATCTGGGCCGGCATCTTGGTAATAGGCACCGCCATCGCCACCAAGGTCGTATCCAAGACCCTGCGCCACCTGCTCAACCGCGACGACAACCCGCTTCCGGCATCGAGTATCTTCATCAACATTGCGCGCGCCGTCATCTGGATGATCGGCGGCAGCTTTATCCTCGACAACTGCTTTGGCATTAACGCAAACGCCCTCGTCGCCGCTCTTGGCGTCGGCGGCATCGCCATCTCGCTCGGCTTTCAGGACACGCTCTCAAACCTTATCGGCGGCATGCAGGTAACCTTTATGGGCATCATCAAGCCCGGCGACAATATCGAAGTCGGTGGCGTGTCGGGCGTGGTCCAGGACATCACCTGGCGCCACACGACCATCGAAGATGCCTGCGGGCAGACTATCATCGTCCCCAACTCCAACATCTCCAAGAACACGCTCGTGCATTTGATGCCCTTTGGGCGCGTAGCCGTCCCCGTCGCGGTGAAAGACCCCTCAAAATGGGCTTCGCTCGACGCACTGGCAGACGAGCTGACCAGCGCCACTAAAACGGCCGTCTCGCCCATCTCGGGTTTTGACAAGGAGCCGTATGTGCTCTTTAGCGAGATCGGCGACTTTGGCATTAAGGGCAAGATCATCTTTATCGTCAGCGACGACAGCACCACTTTCACGGCAGCCGACGCCTGCATCCGCGCCATCGCCCCCATCATCGCCTAAACCACCACAAAGGGGACAGGCACCTTTGTGGTGGTTTCGCATCGTGGTACCATGGTTCATATCGTTGTTTAAACGACTAAGGGAGTAGACACCATGGAAGAGGCCTATCGTCAAGCACGCAAGCGCGGCGAGCAAGG
>CALLST010000126.1:0-3139 GCA_938011875.1 uncultured Collinsella sp.
AGGGGGTAAATGGGCGAATAGCCGATTACAGATCCCACCATGCCGTCGGGCACGAGCTCGTGAACCAAGTTGCACGCTACGGCATGCGCTAGGTTCATGTGATGGTTGATTTGGTAGCGCAGCTGATTGTCGCCCCGCATTTCCTCGGGGATAAAGCACTTCTGCGTCCAGTATTGAACGATGATCGATTGCTCGTTAATGGTCGTCCAATACTTGACCTGGCCCTTGAATTCGTTGATCACAAAACGGGCGTAGGTCTCAAAGTCGTCGACCACCTGACGTGAAATCCAACCGCCGTAACGCTCCACGAGCGCCCAAGGCAGATCATAGTGATAGAGTGTCACGATCGGCTCAATACCGTGCGCTAAAAGCTCGTCGATCAGGTCATGATAGAACTTGATACCAGCCGGGTTGACGGCACCCGTTCCGTCGGGGATTACGCGCGACCAAGCAATCGAGAAGCGGTACGCCTTGAGCCCCATCTCGGCCATGAGCGCCACATCCTCACGGAAATGATGATAGTGATCGCTCGCAATATCGGCCGTAGCAAACCCACGTTCCTCGTAACTGTGCTGGTTGATGATGTCCTGCTGAGACGGCTTCTTGCCATCCTCATACGCAGCGCCCTCGACCTGGTAGGCGCTCGTAGCGGCGCCCCAAAGAAACTTCTCCGGGAAAGCCGTGGTAGTGTATGCCATGGTTGTCTCCAATAATCGACGGAGCCCGAGCGGCGGACGCCAAGAAAAGGCGCCCGGCTCAGGTGACTTGACAGAAGTTAGCCCCGTTATTCCGCGGTCTGCTCCTTGATGGCGGCGCGCTTACCGAGCACAAACGTCGACACAAAGGCGCAGGCAAGAGACACGGCCATGACCGTGAGTGCAAGCGCAAGATTCGTGAGAGAACCGTCCGCACCGATATACGCCGGGAAAGCAATGAAGCTGCACGCCGTGATGACGTATTGCGTCATGCCGGTGATGCCGGCGATAATGCCGCCAATGCAGCCACCGATCATGGCGCCCACGAGCGGGAAGCGCTTGGTGAACAGCACGCCGTACAGACCCGGCTCGGTAATAGAGCACATAGCCGTGACGCCGGCGCCCACCGCGACGGAACGCTCCTCCACCTTGGTCTCGACGGCTGCGGCGGCAAGGCACGCACCGGCGACGGCAAGGTTGGCAGCGGTCATGCCGGCACAGATGAGCGGGTCGGAACCGACCTCGGCCATAAGGATGAACTGCAGCGGGTAGAGCGCATTATTCATACCAAAGAAGACGAGGAACGGGGTGAAGCAACCCACGAACGCGACAGCTACAGCAGGGCAAGCGCGATAGACGTTGATGAGCACGTCAGCAAGCACAGTGCCCGCAGTGTAGCCAATGGGACCAAGGACGAGCAACGTAACGGGCACGGTCACTAACATGGTGAGCAGTGGGACGAAGACCGTGCGCAAAACCTCGGGCAGAACCCTCTGGAACCAGCGGTAAGCCACGGTCATGAGCAGCACGCCCAAGATGACGGGGAAGACCGTGGAGTTGTAACTCACCGCGGGAACGGCGAGACCAAAGAAGTCATAGACGGTATCATTGCCCTGACCAATGGTGTAGAAGAGCAACACCGCGCCCAGGAAGGCGCCGAGATAACCGTTGGACTTGAGACGCTGGGCGGCGGAAAAGCCGATAAAGACCGGCAGGAAATAGAATGTCGCCTGGTTGATGCAGGAAAAGAACTGATACGTGCCCGAATCGCTCGAAACGCCGCAGAAGTTAACGAGAAGCGTGAGTACAGCGCCCGTCAGACCACCGGCGACGATGACCGGGATGACCGGGGAAAACGTTCCGCCAAGGAATGAGAGGATAGCGTTGACGACACTTCCGTGATCCTTGTGGTCGACCTTTGCCGCCTGCGGATCGTCAACCGAGCCGCCCGCCGCAATGCCCTCGATCTTGAGAAACTCCTCGTAAAGACTCGGCACGTCCTGCCCGATCACAAACTGATATTCACCGTTCTGGACGACGAGCCCAATCACGCCGGAAACCGCCTTTGCCGCGCCCTCGTCAAACGTGCTGGCATCTTTAAGCTGAAGTCGCAAGCGGGTCATGCAGTGCGCGACGTTGGCAATATTTTGCTCGCCACCGCATGCGGACACGATGGCCGAGCACATCGCTGCATAGTCTTTCTTGGCTGCCATGAGGCCTATCCCTTCACCGTTGATGTAGTACATCTCAGCGCGCGCTTGCTGATGGCTGCATCATATAACGAACCCCTCTCGGCACGGGGTTCGGGATTTGGACCCTAGGCGAACCGAGCGAGCCCGGAACCGCCATAGAGAACAAAGTATCGGTTGTAGAGAAGATCGAAGAGATAGGTAATCCCGTACTGCGCGAACACGGTGCGCCCCTCCGTTGCCGGCGCCGGAGAGAGGCGAACGGCATATGCAAAGTTCGCCATGATCTCGCCATTGGCATCGACAGTGACGAGCACGCTCACGACCGGTGAATCTGCGAGAGCAGTGCGAACAGCACGTGCGTAATTTCCGTGCTCCGAGATAACGACGAGGACGTCGTCGCCGGCCAACGCTTCGAGTTGAGTGATATCGCCCGTCGAATCGGTGACGATATCGATTACTTTGTGCAGGTAGAGCATCGACTGTTGAAACTGTCTCACTGCGCCGCTCGAAAAGTCCGATGTGAGGATCACGATGCGCTTGGACCGATGCAACAGCCGCGCTAGGCGATCGAGCGTCTCCTCGGAAACAGCCTCGTTGATCGTACGGTCCATCTCGGCGAGCGCCGCAACGAGGTAGTCCCGGTAGTTCTCATGGTCGGTATAGCGTGAGAATAGTCGGCGGTGACGCGACCATTCCCACGAATAGGATTTAAGGTCCGAGAAGTTATCCAAACCAATCGATTGGCAGAAACGCCGAATCCCCGAACGCGATGTATAGCACTCCTCGGCTACGTCATAGACGTTGAGGTCGGCGAGTCGGTCGAACCGCTCCAGAAAATAGCGGGCGAGTGTACTGTCCATAGAGTCGTGGGGGCTTCGATTGACCACCGCCCCCACTGGAATGATAAAACCGAAAAGCCAGAAAGACGGCACGGTGTGCACCGGCCCGCGGACCGCTTAGTCAACCACCGGG
>CALLST010000127.1:0-1896 GCA_938011875.1 uncultured Collinsella sp.
GCGACCCCAAACAAGAGAGCTGAAATCGCAAACGCCACCGACGCGGTTGTGCAAAGAGCATCGATGCCAAAGCACCCATAGACTGCCGTCCCGACCACAGGACCCAAGATATTGCTCACCATGGTCACCTGCGAAACCAATGCAGTGGCCCGCTCAACCTTCTTTTCACCCGCCATGCGCACCGTCTCAATTTGGAGCATTGGCTTTAGCAGCGATTGAACACCATATTGAACACAAAGTATCGCTACTACGACGACCGCAAGAGGCAACGAGCGCTTCATGGGGACAGACAGCAGTGATGCAGTCATCAGAGCAATGCCGCGGGCCACGAGGACCTCGCGATGTCTTCCCCTATCCGCCAAGATTCCGCCAACCGGAGTTGCGAGTACGCCGGGTATGAACGCTATCGCCACGACGACGCCATATAACGTTGACGATCCACTGCAATCGAACAAGTAAAGTGGATACACAAAGCACAGCGCCGACAGCATCGAATACGTGCACAGCTGCGCAACCAGAAGTTCCGCGAGCCTGATTGACCGCACTGTTTTTGATTTCAACGAGACGCCGACGTCTCTCAGCCCAGCCATAAGCCCACCTCCTATACATACCACTAGTATGTATTTAATGACTTGAAAAGGGCAGCCGTGGCTACCCTCACAAATCAATTACATACCGTTGGTATCTATATTACCACCCGGCGCGGTCCCATACGTCCCAAATCTGCGCCGTTGTCTGAAGCACTTCTTCCCCCAAATCGAGTCCCACCGCGGCAGCCATCTGCGCCAAACATTGAGCGCGAGCGAGCATTCGGTCCTTGGTCTCAAGCGGACGGAACAGCGGCAGCAGCCAAAGATTCGCCAACAACGATACGGCCTCCGCCGCTTCGCGCGGGCATTCGCACGCAATGGAGCCGTCGGCGATGCCCTCCTCGATCACCGGCAAGAGATAGCCATCGGCCGACTCGTCAAATGAGCCCTGGTACTGCATCGCCAGTAGGCGCGAGCTTTTTACCGGATCTGCTGCAGGACGCATACGTGCCCATAGCTCAATTTGTGGAACAACGGACTCGGGAGCGTACAGTCGCTTGAGCTTTTGGGCTCCGGTCATATTACCGACGCCAAGCATCGAGCGGCGGTGCTCAACAATCGGAGTCATCGCCCGATCAAACGCGGCGTTGAAAATCTCTTCTTTGCTCTTGAAGTGATGATAGACAGCGCCCTTGGTCATGCCGTCGAGACGGTCAACGATATCTTGAATACTCGTCCCCTCATAACCCTGTGCGCAGAATAGCTCCAGTGCCGCGTCGAGAATCTTCGCGACCGTCTCCTCGGGATATTTATTGCGACCCATAATCCGCCCATCCGCAACGCAAGCCTTATGCCTCACTGCAATTTTTTAATGTTTCGTATGGCTAACGGTCTGTTCTACACCGCGGCAGGGCCGTGTTCGCCGGTGCGGATGCGGATGACTTCCTCGACCGGCTCGACCCAAATCTTGCCGTCGCCGACGGCACCGGTGCGGGCGGCATTGCAGATGATGTCGACAATTCCGTCAACGTGCTCATCAGCGCAGATGAGGGTGAACTGTACCTTGGGGATGGTATTGACGAGCAGTTCGTTGCCGCGCACGTATTCCTTCCAGCCATGCTGTGCGCCGCAGCCCTGCACCTGGTTGATAGTCATGCCGCGAACATCAGCAGCAAACAGCGCATCTTTGAGAACCTCAAGCTTTTCCTGGCGCACGATAGCCGTAATTTTCTTCATACCAAATCACTCCCCTTGTTAATCCAAGCCGCCAAACGATGGATATGCGCTCTCGCCGTGCTGACTGGCATCTAGACCCAGTGCCTCGTCAGCCTCGTCTACGCGCAGGCTGCCGTGGAAGAGCGCCTTG
>CALLST010000128.1:0-1354 GCA_938011875.1 uncultured Collinsella sp.
TATTCGATCGTCAACATCCTTGGCGGCCTTCTGATCGTCACGTCCACCATGGTGGTCGTCTCCAAGAACATCAAGCACGCCATTCGCTGGTATGCGGTGCAGTCGCTGGTGCTCGTGGGACTGCTCGCTACGCTCGGTGCTACTACCGGTGCGCAGGAGCTGCTTATGTGGGCTGGATCTGCCTTTATCACTAAGGTCGTCCTGGTCCCTTACATCCTCAACCGCGCATACAAGAAGATGGGCGAGCCGAGCGACGCATCGCTCAAGGCCGGTCTTAAGCCCGCGTGGGCCACTTCTTCGTGGGCCTCACCTGCATCATCTCGCAGCGCAACATCATGAAGCAGATCTTTGGATACTGCCTTATGGAAAACGGCAGCCACGTGACGCTCGCGCTTTTGGCCCCCACCGCTCCCGAGATCATCGAGATCGGCATCGCCACCGACGCCATCTTTGCCGTCATCATCATGTCCATCGTCGTGCGTCGCATTTGGGACGACTCCCACTCGCTCGATGCGCGCGACCTGTCCGAGCTGAGGGGGTAGTCCATGGAAACGTTGATTCTCGCCCTGCTCGCGACTCCTTTGGTGTTCTCGCTGGTCATGGCGTTTTTGCCCAAGAACACGTCCTATAACGTGTTTGCCGGTCTCAACCTGGTCTCCGTCGCAGCCGTCCTGGTGCTGTCGATTATGACGGCCGGCGACGTCCTTATGAGCGGCGAAACCGCGAGCGCTCTTGGCCTGTGGTTCCACCTCGATTCGCTGGGCGCCATCTTTGCTGCTCATCGGCTTTATCGGTTTTCTTACGGGGCTGTTCTCGCTGCCCTATGTAAAGGCCGATATCGAGGAGGGCTCCATGCCCGCCGAGCGCGCCAAGCAGTATTTTGCGCTGTTTAGCCTGTTTGTGTTCACCATGCTGCTCGCGTGCCTGTCCAACAACATGATCCTCACGTGGGCCGCCGTGGAGGCAACCACGCTTTCCACTGTGTTCCTGGTGGGTATCTACAAGAACAAGACGGCCCTCGAGGCTTCTTGGAAGTATGCGATGGTCTGTACCGCCGGCGTGGCATTTGGCCTGTTCGGTACGCTGCTGATCTACGCCAACGCCGCCGACGTGATTCCCAACGCCCACGAGGCCGCATTCCTGTCGTGCGTGCTGCCGTATGCCGACCAGTTCGACCCGACGCTCATGCGCCTCGCCTTTGCGTTTATCGTGATCGGCTTTGGCACCAAGGCTGGCCTGTTCCCCATGCACACTTGGCTGCCCGATGCCCACTCCCAGGCCCCGAGCCCTGTCTCGGCCCTGCTCTCGGGCGTGCTGCTTAAGTGCGCCATGCTTGTGATCATGCGCTTCTACG
>CALLST010000129.1:0-26079 GCA_938011875.1 uncultured Collinsella sp.
GAGGATGAGGAAGACAGCTTCTGGGACTAACCTGCCAAAAAGGGACAGGTTTATTTTGGTCGGTTTTATCTGGGCAAACGCAAGCGCCCCGCAACTGGAATTGAGCCAGTTGCGGGGCGCTTTTTGCTATAGAGATAAAACCGCAGGAAAACCAGCCAAAATAAACCTGTCCCTAAATGGAAGGTTTTACTGAAGGGTGGCGTCGATGGCCTTGACCAGGGCGCTGCGCATGCCGGCATCCTCGAGCGCGATGACGCCCTTGATGGTGGCGCCGCCGGGCGAGCATACGGCATCCTTCATCGCCGCAGGATGCTGGCCAGTTGCAAGCTGCAGCTTTGCCGTACCCAGCACCATCTGGCTCACAATGCGATAGGCATCGGCACGCGGGATACCGTGCTTGACCGCCGCATCGCCCAGGGCCTCGATTGCCATAGCGACAAATGCCGGAGCGCAACCACCCACCGTGCCGCCCACAAACAGCAGGCTCGTATCGAGCTCGACCACCGCACCGAGCTTGCCAAGCAGATCAAGCACCACTGCGCTCTGCTCATCACTAAGCGTGGAAGCCTTCTCGCAAGCGATGACGCCCTCGTCCACCGAAACCGGTGTGTTGGGCACCGTCGAGATATGCGCAACGCCCGGCAGGACCTGCTCCCACTTGGCACTGTCCCAGGTCCAGGCAACCGACAGAACGACCTTTTTGGCAAGAGCATCCTTGAGCGGGGCGAATACCTTCTCGATCATGTACGGTTTGACCGCAGCGACCACGATATCGGATGCGGCGACGACCTCGGCGGCATCGTGGCAGGCGACCATGCCGCGCGCCTCGCAGCGCTCAACCAGTGCGTCGTAGCGACCCGCACAGGCGCACATGTCGCTCGCAGCTACACCGGCAGCGATCCAGCCATCGGCCATAGCGCTCGCCATATTGCCAAAACCGACAAATCCAATCTTCATATCTCATAGTCCTCTCAGACACGCTCTTCAAAACGAAAGCTATTGTCCCACGCCATTGTTTCGTATTGCCGACCTATTTGTGATACGGCTCGCCACGGCTGATCTTGCAGGCACGGTAAATCTGCTCTAGCAGCACCACACGCGCCAGGTTATGCGGCAAGGTAATGCGTCCAAAGCTGAGCATCTCGTCGGCGCGGGCGCGCACCTCATCACTCACGCCGTCCGAACCGCCGATTACAAAGGCAATGTCGCTGCTGCCTCGCAGCATAAGATCGTCGAGCCTCGCCGAGAGCTCCTCACTCGAACGCTCCTTGCCCTCGATAGCCAGCAGGATCACATGCGCTCGAGACGGCAATGCAGCAAGAATTGCCGCCCCCTCCTTGTCGCGCGCGGCATCCACGCCGCCCGCCTTAGCCGGGTCGATATCGGCCACCTCGCGGATATCCACCTTGGCATAGGCGCCTAGGCGCTTGGTGTACTCAGCGCACGCGTCCTTCCAAAAGCGCTCTTTGAGCTTACCGACGCAAACGACGGTGTATTTCACGCGCGTCTACTCCTTCGAATCGTTTTGAACTTTGCCGGCGGTCAGCATCTGCTCGAACATAGAGGCCGACCGCGAGAAGTCGCTCGGCAGCACGACCGTCGAGGTTTTACCCGTCTTGGCGAACTCGTTCATCATCTCCGTCCACTGAGTGAACATGAACAGCTGGTTGGCTTCGGCATTGCCCACGCCCGTCTCCTGGATGGTCTCGAGCGAATCCTTGATGCCGATGGCGATGGCCTTGCGCTGGTTGGCGATGCCCTCGCCCGCCTTTTCCATAGCCTCGGCCTCGGCGGTCGCCTCGGTGACGCGCTTGATGCGGTCGGCCTCGGCGAGCTCCTGTGCCGCAGCGCGCTTGCGCTGGGCGGCGTTGATGTCGTTCATGGAGTTCTCGACCTCGGTCGGCAGTGCGATTTTGGTGATGAGCGTCGACACGAGGGTGAAGCCGTAGGCGGCCATCTGCTCGGAAACGGTAGCGTTGACATCCTTGGCGATGTCATCCTTCTTGGCAAAGACCTCATCGAGTGTGTAGACGGGAATCGAAGAGCGTAGGGCGTCGGTGATGAAGTCACGCATCTGGTCGACGGGCTCCTGCAGCATGTAGTAGCTCTTGTAGATACCCGAATCTGCCGGGCCGGCGCCCATGTCATAGCTCACGTGGTACTGAGCAGAGACCTCAAGGCCGATGGTCACGTTGTCCTGGGTCTTAACGTCGATGCCAAAACCGTTTTTCATGGTGCGCAGGCTCACCGTGGCGGCCTTGCGGTCGATCACGGGCACCTTCATGTGGAAGCCCGCGTTGACGATGCGGTTAAACTTGCCCAGGCGCTCGATGATCACGGCATGCTGTTGTTCAACGACATAGCAGGCGTTGGGAAGCAGTAGCAACAGAATGATGATGGGAATCAAAAGGCTGGTAAGGGCGGCGATGATACCGGACAACAGCATGGTCTCTCCTCTGATAGGCACACGTTGGCATTAGGATACCCGTACAAGGAGATCGTACATAACAAAAAAGCTCCCATTGCTGGGAGCTCTTTCAATCAATGGTGCGGGCGAAAGGACGTCCGCGTATCCGCTTCGCGGATCCGCACCGGCTTCGGCCGCCTGCCGGCGTCCTCGCCAGCTCGCTAAAAACGCTCCGCGTTTTCTTTACGCTCGCTCCTTCACAGGTTCAAGTCCCTGTGATGGGCCCATAACAAAAAAGCTCCCATTGCTGGGAGCTCTTTCATTTAATGGTGCGGGCGAAAGGACTTGAACCTTCATGGGGTTGCCCCCATACGGACCTGAACCGTACGCGTCTGCCAATTCCGCCACGCCCGCGTGCAGGAATTAGAATAACGGAGCGCCACCACGAACGCAAGAACTATTTTTGAAAAAGTTTGCAGGCATTCTCCCAAGCGGCTTGCACGATTGTTTCGGCGTCCTCACCCGTGCGATCGACACGGTCGTTGACCAGCGTGTTTGCCGTAATGGAGATCATTGCGGGCTCGCATTCAAGACCGCGGATGGGCTCTGGAGCCATATACGGGCAATCCGTCTCGAACATAATTCGATCGAGTGGGGTTGCCGCAAATGCCTCGCGCACGTCTTCGTTGCGCTTAAAGGTGGCCGCACCACCATAGGCGATATAGCAGCCCAGCTCCACAAAGCGCTCCATCGTGGCGCGGTCCTCGCCAAAGCAGTGCAGCACACAACCGACCTGGGGCACGCCCACCTCACGAAGCACGTTGCACGCATCAACGTGCGAGGTGCGCTCCCCATCCGAGTCCTCGTGCCGCAGGTGCAACTCCACCGGCACATTGCAGCGCATGGCGACTTCGAGCTGACGTGCCATGCAATCAATCTGCATGCTGTGGGGCGCCGGCGCGATATCGTCGTCATAGTCCATGTGGTAGTCCAGACCGATTTCGCCAATACCGGCGCATAAGGGGTCATCAAGTGCCGCAACGACCTGTGCATGAACGTCGTCGGTATAGTCCGGCGCGCCATACGGATGCACGCCGGCAAGATACTTGATCTGCGGGATATCCTGCATCGGAAGAATCTCGCGCACCAGCCAGTCGCTATAGTCCGCCACGCTGCGCTTGTCAGCAATGGGGTCGAACATCGTCACCAACAGGTCGACGCCCGCGGCTTTGGCGCGCACGAGCGTCTCGGGCACATCCTTGCCCCAAAACGAAAGCAGATGTGCATGCGTGTCGGCAAGCGGCGCCAAGGGCACGGGACAAGCAACCGTCTTCTTTTTCTTGGTAAACGTCACGCGTTCGGCATTAGGCGTCATGGATTAGCTCCCGGGCCAGACGGACAAAGTCGGCAACATCGAGCGTCTCGGCGCGCGTGGTGGGTGCGATACCGCAAACCTCAAAAGCGGCATCGAGCACGTCCTTGGCAAAACCGTTGGCGCTCATGGAATTGCGGATGGTCTTGCGACGCTGAGCAAATGCAGCATCAATCACGCGGGCCACAAATTCGCGATCGAGTCCTTCGGGCACCACGCCGTCAACACGGTCGATACGCACGACGGCCGAGTCCACGTGCGGCGCCGGCATAAAGCAACGCGGCGGCACCTCAAAGCGACCCGTCACCTGCGCGTACAGGCCGAGCTTTGCCGTATAGCCGCCATAGGTCTTGTTGCCCGGCGCTGCGGCAATGCGATCGGCAACCTCCTTTTGCACCATGACGACGGCACGCTTGAGCGCCGGCATCGTCTGGAAAAATTGCAAAATGATCGTCGCCGCCACGTTATAGGGCAGGTTCGCGACAAATACCGTGGGCTCGCCGCCGGCAGCCTGCTCAATCTGCTCCGGGCCCACCTTAAGCGCGTCGCCCATGATAAAGTGGAAGTTGGCGTAGTCGGCGGCGTGAGCATCGAGCACCGGCTCGAGCTCGGGATCTGCCTCAATCGACGTGACGCACGCCGCTTCCTGCAGCAACGCAAGTGTCAACGTACCGCAACCCGGACCCACCTCGAGTACGCGCTCGTCACCTGCAAGCTCGGAAAGCTCGCAGATACGCTCGATCACATGATTGTCGATTAGAAAGTTCTGGCCCAGGCGATGCTTAGTCGCAAGGCCAAACTCCTCTAGCAGCTCCCTGGTGGCCGTGGGGTTTGCCAAAGGCGAAGTTGTCATGGTTGCCTCCTTAGCATGATGGCGGCGTCTTGAAACGAAAGGGCATGGACCGTTGCGGCCATGCCCTTACAGCTAAACAGCAAATTGCCGATATGGCGCTCGCGCGGTCTCTACGCCAGACGCGGGAACAGCGGCTCGCCCTTCTCGACGGGCTGACCACCGGCAAGCAGGCCCCAAGCGCAAATGCCCTTGAGGTCGTCGCTCGCGGCCTCGTCCTCGCAGGACAGGCGGCGCAGGGCCTCGGCAGAAGTCTGGGGCATGAGCGGCATCAGCAGGTGAGCGGCAATGCGGATGGCCTCGAGCAGGTTGTAGATCACAAACGCCAGCTCGTCAGCCTTGGCCTCGTCCTTGGCAAGCGCCCAGGGCTCGGAGTCCTCGATGTAGTGGTTGGCGGCATGGATGAGCTCCATGACCTCGTCCTTAGCTCCACCATAATCGAGCACGTCCATCTTGGCCATGTAGCGCTCGACCAGACCATCGGCGATCTTTGCCAGCGGGTTGTCGAACGCATCGAACGATGCGGGCTTGGCGGGCGCGCAACCATCAAAGTACTTGCCGCTCATGTTGAGCGAACGCGAGATAAGGTTGCCCCAGCTGTTGGCCAGGTCGGCGTTGTAGACCTGCTCCATGCGATCGAAGCTGATGGCGCCGTCGGTACCGGGAACGACATCGGTCATAAAGTAGTAGCGATAGCCCTCGACGCCCAGCATGTCGATAACATCCTGCGGAGCGATGGCGTTACCGCGGCTCTTGGACATCTTCTCGGCCTTGCCGGTCTCGGCATTGCGCACGGTCAGGAAGCCGTGGGCAAAGACGTGCTCGGGCAGGGCCTCGCCGATGGCCATGAGCATGGCGGGCCAAATGACGCAGTGGAAGCGGATGATGTCCTTACCCACGATGTGGAACTGCGCGGGCCAGCGATAGGCCAGCTCGGCACGCGCCTCGTCGGTGTCGACACCGTAGCCGACGGCCGTCATATAGTTGAGCAGCGCATCGAACCACACGTAGGTCACGTGACCCTCGTCAAACGGGACCTGAATGCCCCAGTCAAAGCTCGTGCGGCTCACGGAAAGGTCGTTGAGGCCGCCCTCGACAAAGCTGCGCACCTCGTTCATACGGAACGCGGGCTCGACAAAGTCGGGGTGCTCGTCGTAAAGCTTGAGCAGCTTGTCCTGGAAAGCGGAAAGCTTAAAGAAGTAGGACTCCTCCTGCACGCGCTCAAGCGGACGGTGGCAGTCGGGGCACAGGTGCTGGCCGACGCTGCCGTACTCCTCGTCGCCCTTCTGGACCTGCGTATCGGTGAAGTAGGTCTCGTCAGGCACGCAATACCAACCGTCGTAGCTGCCCTTATACAGGTAGCCGGACTCCTTCATGCGCTCCCACAGGTACTGCACGGCATGATGCTGGCGCGGCTCGGTGGTGCGGATGAAGTCGTCGTTGGAGATCTCGAGCTTGCTCCAAAGCTCCTTGAAGTGCGGGGCCTGGCTGTCGGTCCACTCCTGCGGCGTCATGCCATGCTTGGCTGCGGCCTCGGCGACCTTCTCGCCGTGCTCGTCCATGCCGGTCAGGAACTTGACGTTATAGCCGGCGGAGCGGCGATAGCGAGCCTGAACGTCGGCGATGATGGTGGAATAAGCCGTGCCCAGGTGCGGATCGGCGTTGACGTAGTAGATGGGCGTCGTGATAAAGAACGAAGGCTTGCTTTGATCCATGGGGTTTGTCCTCCAGAAAAACGTTGCATACAGAGGATGATTCTAGCGCAAGGGCTGGATATCCTCCATCTATTGCATATCGAGCACCATGGCATAGACATCGCGCTTGCGGCGCGAATACTTCTGAGACAGGCGCTTGGCCACTGCAGACGCGGGCTCCCCCTCCTCGAGCGCGGCGCGGATATCCTCGCGCAGGGCCTCGTCGTGATCCGCTGCCGCGGCGCCAACCGGCACGGCACCGGCCTCCTCATCCTCGCTCGGCGGCGCGATGACCAGCGCAATCTCGCCCTTTACCTCGCCGCGAGCACGCAGCTCCTCGGCAAGCTGGGCAGCGGGCCCGCGCAAGACTTCCTCGTGCAGCTTGGTGAGCTCGCGGCAGACGGCAACCTCACGCTGGGGAAAGACCTCCACCACGGCCTCGAGCGTCGCCACGATGCGATGTGGAGACTCGTAGAAGATGAGCGCGCCGGGCACCACGGCAAGGCGCTGCAAACGGCGCACACGGTCGCCGTGCTTTCGGCCCAAAAAGCCCTCGAAGAAAAAATGCTCGCAGGGAATGCCGGACGAAACGAGCGCCGTGACGCAAGCAGAGGGCCCGGGAATAACTTCTACGGGCACATCGGCCTCACGTGCCGCCTCGACCAGCGCCTGGCCGGGATCGGACACGCTCGGCATGCCGGCGTCCGAGGCAAAGGCGAGGGTCTCCCCCGCCAGCAGACGGTCGACTAGGCCGGCGGCGCGGCTGGCGATCACATTCTCGTCGCAACGGACAAGCGGCTTGGAAATGCCCAGGTGCATCAGCAGCTTTGACGTCACACGCGTGTCTTCGCAGCAAATGGCATCGGCGGCGGCAAAGGCCTCGCCAACGCGCGGGGACAGGTCGCCCAGGTTGCCGATGGGCGTGCCGACCACATAGAGTTTGCCCGTATGGGCGCTGTTTTGCGTCATATCAACCTATTCAATCATGCCACGCTCGAGCGTACCGAGCGCCGCGCGGGCGTCCCATGCTGCAATGCGCTTCTCGGTCTTCCACGTTTGGAAGAACCAACCGGCAGCCGGTGCAAACGAAGCCAGTTGGTTGGCGATAAACACGCGCTCGTAGGCATTGCGGCCCTCGGGCGTAACCGACGAGTTGGCAAAGATCGCCGCGCCCGACCATTCGCCCACCAGCACGGGGAACCCAGTCGAAATCGCTTCTTTAAGCTCGCGCTTGTTACGCGAAATCGCCGTCGTCAGCCCGCGGGGGCTCGTGATATCGAGCGCATACTCGTCGCGGTAATGGTACAGGTGAAGGTCCATGTAGACGTTCTTGTACTTGGCGCCGCGCATAAAATGCTTCCACTCGCTGGGATGCCCCGACGACGAGAAGACGACGATCTTATCCTCGGGCATATACGAACGGACGAGCTCGTAGGCATCGCGATAGAAATTGCGCAGGTAGTGAGCAGGAATGCCATCCGTCATGGTGAAGAGGCTCTTGCGGACGCTCATCTGCGGCGTGTCCAGCAGCTCAATGCCCAGCAGGCTCTCGGCCTCGCCGTAGCGATCGGCCAGGCGCTCGAGCACGTCGAGTGCGACATGACGACCGTTGGTGGACGAATGCCACTCGGCAACAGCCTCCGGCGTGGCGGGCGAATCGTTGGAATCGCCCTGGCCACCGGGCACAGTTGCTAGATCAAGCAGCACGCGGATGTCGTACTTGGCAGCCCACTCAATTGCACGGTCGATGTAGTCGACAACCGAGATGTAGGACGCATCGGCCTCCTGCGAACCAAAGGCATACCAGGGCACCGGCAGACGCACGGCATTGAGACCGATCTGCGCCATGCGGCGAAAATCGTCCTCACTCACAAACGTCTCGTAATGACGGCGCATGCGCTCGTTATAGGCGGCGGTGCCCATGGCCTCCTGCAGCTCGGCCGCGTTGGATGCACCGGTCGCCGCGTATAGCGACGGGGTCACCCAAGGCTCGGGAATAAACCAGCCAGAGAGATTAACGCCGAGTATCCTCTCCATCACTGCCCCCTTCGGATCGTGCAGGCTGAGCCTGCATCGTATTGCACAGGAAAAGTATCGTTTTGAGTATACCCGCGCGTGCGGACAGACGACCGAACGGTCTGTAAAGTGGCGCAAAAGCGGAAGGAATGTCTGGGCGGGCCCGAGATGTGCACGCACGTCGGAAGTAAGCGCCGGAAAACGCATCCCACCCTGAAGCCAAATTCCGGGACGCAATTTCCGCAGAGCCCTCAATAAAAGAAAAGGACCCCTTTGCAGAGGTCCTAGTCAATTCAAGGTGGCGGGGAAGGGAATCGAACCCCTGACACGAGGATTTTCAGTCCTCTGCTCTACCAACTGAGCTACCCAGCCATTTGAGGTGTGCCTTGTTTCAAGGCTTGATTAGTATAACCAAGGACGCGTTCCGGTCAACCGAGAATTTTAAAAAAGTTTTTGAGCACAGCCTCGGTTCTATAACTCGGCACGTCAGAGGCATCCGCCGGCAGCTAGAAGTTTTTCACTCAGAGCCGCACGGGCAAACTCACTTGGCGTCATCCCCTCGGCAGCCGCCCGTCGACGAATGGCCTCCTTCATTCCCAGAGGAATCTTGACCGACAGCGTTGCCGTCCCCTCACCTGAGAGCGGGGGCCGTCCATGCACGATCCCACCAACGGTGTGTTCGCCATCCGGAAACTCTCCGCGCTCGTACGACTCGCACCACGCGTCAATCATTTCATCCGTTACAACCTGACCATTAGCGGCCGTATACGTCTTGCCCATCATCGACCCCTTTGCCGAGCCCGTTCAATCTCCTGCCAAAATTTCTTCTGGACTGGAGACAAGGCATGAATGATAAGCCACCCACGGACAAGCTCGACCGCGACAAGCTCCACGCTTCGTCCGTCTGAGAGCCATCCAATTGCAAGCCATCTCGGCGGCTCGTCCTTCGGCTCGCGACGAATGCACTCAGTAACCGCAAGCCAAGCGCTAAGCACCTGCTTTTCCGTCAGGTGCGTTTTAGCGTTGGGATGGATCTCAACATCCATGCATCTTCTCCTCCATCTTACCCAATTTCGTATGACGAAAGTCCACTGTCGCCAATTCTTAAGCCGGCACGCGTTGGAGAGCAGGAGTCGAAACAATGATTGAAGGACGCTCTAGTACGGCCCAGGCGCCGAGGCAGGAGCACATGCGCCAAGGACGAACGTTTTCGTAGCGCGCGAGGATATTGCCGTCGCGATCGATGAAGGCGATGTCGATGGGATAGGCCATAAAACACGTATGGACCGAAGAGCAGCGTGGAAACGCCATGACGAGCGGCAGGCCGTTGGCGGCAACCGGACGCCGTCCCAGCATGCCGCGCAGGCGCACGACAAACGACTCCGCCACCACAAACTCGGCCGGCGTCCAACCCAGCCTATTGAGTGCCCGCGCGTAGGCGATGTAGGACGAGACCGCGGTCACATGACCACCCCCGGATGCCATGGATCGACCGTCACCGCGCGCTCGTGCGACAACGTTGTCGGCGCCCCCAGCGGAACGCCAGCGATGCTGAGAGAAGTCGGCCACGGCTCATAGTGCATGGTGCAGGTGTAGGTCCTAAACGTACCGGATAGGGAGAGCAGGCCACCATCTGATGCCTTCGCGCCTTGCTCGCTCGACACTTCGATCTGCAAGTCATAGCCTTCCATGGCATTCAGAATTTGAGTCTGGACCGTCGCCGAGGCATCGGCAGAGCTTTCGTCGCCCTCCCCCTCCGACGCCACGGCATGCGCTAGCACGATGTCGGGCACCACGCGGTCGAAGCGCGCGACAGCGCCGGCAAAGATCATGACGTTGTACACGATGAGTGCCAGCACCAGCAAAACGGGCGTAACCACTGCCATCTCCACCGTCGCTTGGGCGCGCTCCTCGCGCAGACGCATGCGGATACTCATTACGACCCACCGCCCAGAGCGCCAACCAGCGTGGCGACATCGACGGTGAGCGGGATGGAGCCGCCGCCGGGCAGAGGAATCTCCGCAAGTGTGAACACCGTACCGCTAATGGTGCGTTCGACTTGATATTCCAACGCCTCGCAAAGCGCCTTGGGATCGGTCACGCCCAACGGAATACTTCGCAGTTTGTCTTGCGCTTGAGAGAGACCCGCAATGTCAGACCCCGGACTCTTAATGACGTTGGCAGAATCGGTCAGCACCGGCTTTCGCAGGCGCAAGTCGCACGGTTCCAAACCCAGCGCCGCCACGGACGCCGAAACGGTATCGCCGAGCCACGATGCGATGGAGCCCAACGCGCCGCTGCCCCCTCCTAGGCCTTTAATCATCTCGTCCATAAGTTCGTCGGCCGAACCTTGGATGTCTCCGTATCCCACGAGTAGCCGTCCCCAAACATCCATGACGCCGTCGAGCACGCCGGCAACGCCGCCCGAGCGTTCCTTCAATGTCGAGAAAAATCGCGAAAGCACGTTGTTTTGCGCCGTCGCGTCATCGGGTGCCAGCACCGCGCCAGAGATAGCACCGCGATTGCCAAGCCTGACTGCCGTGTTAAACGAAGAGTTGAGCTCGTCGGGGCTCGAGATGGCACCCGTAACCGCAAAGGCGACCACGCCGTTGCGACCGGGCGGAGCGATACGCGGACGCTCGCCCGAAAGCTCCTTGATGGCCTGGTCAAACGTATTGCCCGCACGATCGGCCTCGTCTTCGGTCTGACGCTCGAGCTCGAGCTCTTTGTTGCGGCATTCGACGTAGTCTTCCAGAGCCTCTTTGAACTTGTCAAAGTGGTACTCGAAGCCGTTTTCGATGAACGATGGCGGCATGAGGGCGCTTCCAAGCGTAACCACGCCGAAGCCGCACGCTTCGCATGTATCACGACCATCATAATCAGCAACAGATGCCAGCCCACTCGGAGTCCCTTTCTGATAGACGGGGCATTCGACTCCATAATGCAGGTATGTTCTGCCGTCGTTGTTGCTTACAGGCCATGCGGCATCGGTGTAAAGTTCGGTCGGCCGCACCTCGTTTGGGACACGCGGCAATAGTGGGATATAGGCAGAAAACCGTTCGCCATCATCTTTTATGTATGCTCGATCGACCTCTTCAATCGCATAGGCATAGAACGCTTTTCGAGCGGCTGACTGCGCTTTCATCTCGACGCTCGATCCCTGAGGTTTTTCATTCGCCAAGCGCTGTCGGTAATAGGTTTTCGCGCGATCGAGCGCTATTTGCGGCTCCCATGTGATGCTCGACTTTTCATGACGGTTCTGGCTGTCAGATAGTTCTGCTAGTTTTTTCGCACGCTCCCACATACACGAGTACTTGCCAATCGAACTCTCGTCCGACCCGCCACAATCCGCCAGCCAAGCGCGCTCTTTAGCCTTCGCCGTGTCCTCAGAAGCCTTCCGCAGCTCCTCGGCCGCACGCTCTAAATCATCCGATGTGTCTTTAATGGCATCGGTCGAGATCTCGGACCCTTTGAGCGCAGCGAAGTCCGACTCGGATGTCCTGGGCACGGCAAGCGCCGTGCCGGTATAGGTCACACTATCGGTATCCTGCGCCGACACCGCCTGCGTGGCACGTGCGGCGATCAGATACGGCAGAGCCGTCTCGATTTTCTGTAAGCCTTCCGATGCGCTTTTGGCAAACTTGTTGCGCGTTTTAATGATCTCAATCCCGGTGTCGCCCATATTGCCGGCAACTGGTTCGGCACCTGGGATGAGGATGGCGACCAGGCCCGTCCCGATCGTGGCAAACCCCGCCAGGCCCAAACTCAAGATGCTCGCATCAACCACCGTGGCAGCCGTGTGATAGGACGACACTACGTTGGCACCCGCCAGCGCGCCGCTATCTGCCGCCACCTGGGTATCCCCGGCACGCGACATACTCCATATCGCCGCGGTCGACGAAAACAACAACGTGAGCACCACTAGGATGACCACGGCAGAAGAAAGCGTGGTATAGGCGCCGTCTTCGATAAACAGATCAACACCGGCGCGGCCCATAAAGCCGCCTCGCTTGCGATGGCAGCTCGGACGGCGCGTCAAAACGCATCTAGACCAGAAACGCTTAATCCCATGCAGCAATCCACGAATCATAATCTCCCTCCAGCCATTCGGGACGCGATTGATACGAGACATCGACCTTGAGCTCAACGTAGCCGCCCTCGGCGGTACCACCCATAGCCTGCGCAAACGCACCGATCACAGGCAACGGCTTGACCTCGCCGGAAACGGACACGGACGAGACGCCACCCGCACCGGCCCGGCCAAGCTCGATATCCCACGACAACGGCCCGCCGGCATGAAAGATCGAAACGTTGGGCACTGCGGCAAGCCGGCGGCGGGTGAACTCCTTAAGATCGTCGTCCTCCGCCGTCGTCGTGGTCATGAGCCGCGCGGTCTCGGCGGCGGCAGACTCCATGACCGCGCGCGTATAAAGCAAGCACACTGGTTGCAGTGCGAGAAGGATGAGCGTCAGAAACGTCGGCAGCAAAAAAGCGGCCTCGACCGTAGACTGCGCCCGGTCCTCGCGCGCGATATCAATACAACGCGATGTCCTTAGCGCCCGCAGCGGCGTCGATAACCGACGTCGAGGCAACGCCATGGGATGCCGCCCGCTCAACCAGCGCCGCCAAGCGCCCATCGGTGCCAGCACGCCAAAGCCCCGCGATCGCCAGCACGATCGATAACAGCGCCACTGTAACGATGGCGTATTCCACAGTCGCTTGGGCAACCTCTTCACGCAGAACGCCATGCATTTCACGATCCCTCCTTTGAGCTTATTGTTTGCGGGACCAGACGCACGGCGCGCAGACGACACGAAGCATCGCCAGCATCCGCGGCAATTGTCACCATATCGACCCAGCCGCGTCCGTCGCGCACGATGGCGCCCCACACGTTTCCCTTGATGTCGAGATAGCCGCTCAGAGCAAGTTGCGCCGTGGGTACCTCGCGATAGGCACGCAGCATATCCGCCGCCGCTTCGGTCATCGGTCGGTCCTCGGACCATGCAAGCCGGACCGCAATCGCGTTGTCCTCAGGCGAATCCGTCGTAGTGCCAGACCGCTTGTCGAGCGTCCGCAGAAAGGTTTGCGCCGTGACAGCGACATCCGAATCGTCCGCATCTCGCATCTCATCTTTTTGAGACGCCACCGCCGAATCTGAACCCGAATCGAAGGCGGCCCCAGGACGCTGCTGCCGCGCGGCGTTAAGCCCCCAAAGCACCGCCGCTATCGCCACGGTCAGGCAAGCAAACACCAGCAGCACCCCGATGGGGCGCTCGCCCTCTACAGGCTGTTGATGCCCTCGCTGATAGCGTTCCATAGATCTTGGACCTTGCCCTTAAATGCGACGATGGCGATAATCGCGATCACCACGAGCACGCCGACCAAGATGGCATACTCGGTGGTACCCTGTGCACTCTCCTCCTGCAATAGTTCCTTGGCGCGCTGACGAACATGTGCCGCCCGGCAAAACGCCCAGCCCTGGACCTTGCCAGCAGCGTCAGTCATCGTGTTCATGTATTCCTCCCTACATCATCCCGCCTGCTCCCAGCAGCGGGCCCAATATGGACAGAAGCAACGCCGGCAAGATGAGCGTGCCGGTGGGAATCAGCAGCTTGACGGGCGCACGCTCAATCTCGCGCTCGACCGCGGCGCGATGAGCCGCACGGATCTCGCGACTTTGAGCGGCCAGCGTCTCGGCAAGTGGGGCACCCAGGGCGAGCGCCTGCCCCACCGTGATGGCAAAGGTCTCGAGCGCTCGCACGTCCAGGTCGCGCGCGGCGGCCAACAACTCGTCCTCACGCGTGCCCACGCCCACCTGCCACGCCATGCAGGCCCGCTCAAGGCGAAGAGCCAGCACTGACCGGCGGTTGGCGCAGAAAATCTCAAGCGCCGCATCAAACGAAAGACCGGCCGAAAGGCCCAAGCGCACAACATCGATCATCTCGGACACTTCGCCGAGCGACACTCGCGCCGGGCCGCCCGCTCCAACCGCGCCCTTCACTCGCGCGGTCAGGGCATCGACCACCGAGCGACCCGCGGCAGCGACCAGCACCGCCTCGCGCTTGCAGGCCCCTGCGATCTTGCGCGCATCCGCCCGATCCAAACCCGTCGCGACAAATACACTCAGGGCACACAGGCAAGCCACAACTGCAACCAGGGCGCTCATAGCTCCACCCGCATAATGCGCCGGATAACCACCAGGGCAACGGCGTTGAGGGCAAGACCCAGCACCACAGCGCCCGCGCCGGCGGGCGTCGCAAGACCGCGACGAAAATCTGCCGAAAGCAGCGCCAACACCGCGCACATGCCCGCCGGCATCGCCGCGACCATATGCGCAGACATGCGAGCCTGCGACGTCTTAACATCCAGGCGGCGCTTGAGCTCAATGCGCTCCCCCACCATGCTCGACGCCTCGGACAGTAAGTCGGCAAGCGGAGCGCCAGTGCGCTGTGACACCTTAAGCGCCAAGGTCACAAGCGAAAGACCGGGGGCGTCGATGCGCACGAGCAAGTCATCGAGCGCGTCGGTCGCCGAGATGCCGCAATCGATCGCCGCCGCTACCCGCAAAAACTCGGTATGTACCGGCTCTTGCGCATGAGCGCCCACAAAGCGCATGCCCTGGGCCAGCGAATGTCCCGAGGCAAGCGACATGGAAAGTGCGGTAAACGCCTCGGGCATGGCCTCTTCTGCATCGTGTTGCTCGTGCCGGCTCTCAAAGCCATCCCGAGCGGCGCCAACGGCAATCGGAGCAACAAGTCCCAAGGCAAATCCGAGGGGCGATAACGACACCATCGTTAGTAAAACGCAGCAGACACCGCTCGATAGCAGCAGAAACGCCAAACGCCCAGAAGCATCCTCGATCACGAGGCCAAGGCGATGCGCCGGAGCCAGCGATGCCCACGAACGGGCGATCTTTTTCAGCAGATCGTTTTCCACCAGCTCACGCGGCAGCTTCTCTGCCACCGTCTCGAGCGCCTGACGCGCCAGCTCCGCCGGCGGTACCTGCGGCACACGAGGTTCCGCCCCGCACGCCGTCGCAACAGAAAACCCTGCCAAACCCCCTACGACGAGGGGCACAGCGACCTCCATTCGTCCACCTCCTCTTGTGTGAGCGTCCCCGACCGCAGGCCTTCTGCGATAAACGGCGGCTCGCGGTCAAGCTTCCAGGTGCGCTCGGCGGCATCGAAAGTCACATAGCGCTCGAGTTCTACGCCGCCCGACGCGGCGCGACGCACCCCCGAATACGAGGAGACGAAACGCCTGCCATCGGCGTGGCGCTCGGACATCACGATGCCGTCGAGCGCCATGGCAATCTGCTCCTCGATGAGCTCGCTCGGCAGATCGATGCCATAACGTGCAAGCAACGTCAGACGCACCACGGTCTCCTGTTCTGAACCCGCATGAAGTGTGGTGAGCGACCCATCGTGGCCCGTGTTCATGGCCTGCAACATGTCGCAGCACTCGGCACCGCGCACCTCGCCCACCACGATGCGGTCGGGGCGCATGCGCAGGGCATTGGTCACCAGGTCGCGGATCGTCACCGCGCCCTCGCCCTCAATTGAAGCCTCGCGCGCCTCTAGGCGCACCACGTGCGGATGATGCGCAAACTTGAGCTCGGCAGAGTCCTCGATCGTCACGATGCGCTCGCCGGTGGAAATCTCGCATGACAACGCGTTGAGCAGGGTGGTCTTACCAGACCCCGTGCCTCCCGCAACCGCCAGGTCCTGTCGCAGCGACACCGCGCACGACAGCAGCTGCGCATACCAAAGCGGCAGCGACCCCAGCCCCACAAGCTCGTCCAGCGAGCAGATACGGTCCGAGAACTTTCGGATGGTGAGAATCGGTCCGTCAATCGCCACAGGCGGAATCACCGCGTTGACGCGATAGCCCGTTTTGAGGCGGGCGTTGACGATGGGGCTGCGCTCGTCGATACGGCGGCCAAGTGGCGAGATGATGCGGTCGATAAGCACACGGATCTGTTCATCATCCTCAAACGCATGCTCGATGGGGTGCAAGACGCCGCCGCGTTCAAAGAAAGCCGAGCGGCAGCCGTTAATCATGATCTCGGTAACGGTGTCGTCCTCGATGAGCGGCTGCAACGGCCCCAAGCCCACCACATCATCCAAAATCTCGTCGATGATGGTCTCGCGCTCGGGCGTCGCGAGATCGGTCGGCTCCTCAACATTGAGCGCCGCCTCCACCGCGGGACGCAATTCCGAGCGGGCAAGTGCCGGGTCGATATAGGCGCTGATACGCGCCACTTCGTCGTAACCCATGCGGTCCATCACGGCGCGCTTGGTGCGTCGTTTCACCGCGCGGCGACGCCCCGCATCTACAGGCGCTGCCGCCGCTGCAGCGCCGGCAGCCTTAATCCTCGTTTGCAGGCTCATCGCTGATCACCCTCGCGCGACCAGGGAAGGCGGATACGCGGGCGTTCGGTGCGCGTTGCACGGTCGGCGACCATATCGCTCCAAGGGCCGACGGCGCACCCCAGTTCCACGAGCATCTCGCGCGTGGCCTCGCGCACGCTGGTCGCAAAAGCGCTGGTCTGCCCCACTGCCTCGTCAGCGCGCCCAAACGCCATGAGCGCGGCGAGATCCTGCCCGCCATCGGCGATACGAATCTTGGAGCTCAACGCACAGGCAATCTCAAAGCGCATGGCGACGTCCTCGTCTGCCCCGCGCGCGCCAAACCGGTTGAATACAGCGCTCATGCGCGTGCGCGGCACACCTACTCGACTTGCCAGTTCAATGACGCGCGACGCCGATGTCGCGGACGACACCGCCGCATCGCCAACGACCAGGCAACGGTCGCTCGCCGCCACCGCAGCCGCCACGGCGTCGCCCCAAAAGACCGAGGTATCGATAAAGACCACGTCGGATTCGCGACGCAGAACATCAAGTAGTAGCTCCACCGGACGTGCCATGAGCTCGGCTTGCTCGGGCGCCGCGACGGGACCCCAGAGCGTAACGCCCGGCGCCACGCGCATCGATGTGGCTACGATATCCGGCTCGGTGAGCGTGCCCGCCGCCGACGGCTCGATAAGTGCCGCCATATCGTGCGGAGCATCGACGCCTAACAAGTCGTAAAGGTTTCCAAACATCAGGTCCAGGTCGAGCACGGCGGCACGCAAGCCCAACAGCGACGATGTGTGTGCCATGGTGGCAACGATCGTCGACTTGCCGCAACCGCCCGAACCCGAAATGGCGCAGATGACCGGAGCTCGATGCGGCGAAGCGGCAGCGTCTGCCGGCGGCATCGGAGGCGGCGGGGCGGGCGTCGGTGACAGCGTCCCCGTCTCCCCCGCCGCAACCACACGCTGCGTCCAAGCCGGCATGGCAGCTTGTTCGGTCTGCGAGGCAGGCTCGTTCTGCGCAATCTGCTCATGCTGCATCAGCGACAACTCGCCGCACCCGGCAAAGCCCTCAACTTCGTCGAGTTCATCCGCCAGATTCACGCCGCGCACGTATCCCATATCTACAGCCGGGGAGTCGCCAGCATGCTGCGCCGGTCCTCCAGCGTCATCGTATACAAGGGGGTTCCGAGGGCGCCGACCATGCTCGGCTTCCGCTTTTCCATAATCATCAACACGCGGGCCTCTTGTAGCGCGAGGCGCCCCGGGTTCCCTATCAACAAAAGCATCGGGCTCAATCGTCATGCGCCGATCGGAATCAACCGCTCCCTCGCCCGCTCGCCCGTTGCCGCATATACTGTGCGCAGCGATGACCTCGGTCGCCCCTGCGCGAAACAGCCCCTCGATATCCGACGGATCGAGTGCTTCTATCAACACGACCACGCGACTCACGCGGCCTTCGGCCGTCAGGCGCGCAACAGTCTTGCGCACATCTTCGGTATCAAACAGAGACGCCGCGATGATGGCAGCTCCGCGGCGCGACGGAAACGCCCGCGCCATGGAAACCAGCCCGTCCAGGTCACCCACGCGAAGCACCTGTGCACCCGCATCACGGCCCTCGACTTCCCGCTGCAACAGCCCGTAATCGCCGCACGCGCAGCACGCAAGCCAGATCGCCTTCATCACTCGTCGCCTCCGCTCTTTTTGCCGCGCGCCGTGGCGGGAATCGTCAAGCTGACCGTTCCCTTGCCCGAGGCTCCCAGCAGTTCCTTGACGTCTTCGGGGTCAGCCGCCAGCGTCACCCATTCGATCTTGCCCTCGCGCGTGGCACCGGAATCCTCACTGGTATCGATCACGTACGCGCCGCACAGTCGATCGGTTACGCCGTCTTTTTGCACATACACATCCACGTAGCTGCCCACGCCCGTAGCACCGCCGACCGAGTGCTCGGCATCGACCGCCACCGAAACGGCGACCTTGCCCTTAGGCACCTCGAGCTTGTGGCTCTCGGCCTTGGTGTAGACATTGCAGATCACGGCGTTTTTGGGAATACGCGAAGTCGTCACGTCGCCGCGCACCTGGCGCAGCTCGGTCGCCGCGTCACGCGGCAGCAGACTCGTCAGCCATTCCTGGGTTATGACATTGGTCTCATCGAGGGTCTCGCCCACATCGATATCGCGCGCCGCGACGCATACCTCGGCGCGATCGCCACCGTACTTGGCCAAGGTCTCAGCCTGGACCTGTTCGGCTTGCGAGCGAATCGACGAGCCGTAAACCATGCAGAGCAGCGTAGCGAGCACGCCCGCGACCAGACTGATGGCGATGCGCTTGCTCTTGTTCACGGCCGCTCCTCTCATGGCAGTGCCGGGCGAATGCCCGTACCACCATTGTCTGGGTGGTCAGAGTGCAAAGCGGCGCAATCGCGATCTCGGTTTTCGATGTCAAACCAATCGCTGACCAAAAACTAACCAGCCCGTCAAGCTCGTGGCAAGGTTTTGGTCAGCACGTCAGCAAACTGCATGTTTCGAGGCTTTTTCGCAGCAAAAAAGCCGTCTCCCGAACAGTTGGAAGACGGCTGTCATAGGAAAAATCAATTACAGGTGGACATCGGGATCGAGCATTTGAGCACTCACGCGCATGAATGACGCCAGGTTTTGGAACGTTTCCAAACGCAGGCTGTCGATCTGCCCGGCGTCCTCGGCCTCGCGAACGGCACAACCCGGCTCATGGGTATGCGTGCAATCGCCAAACCGGCACGCGCGCGATGCCTCGACAATCTCGGGGAAGGCGCGCGCCAGACCCCGCTCGTGACCCACGAGCGGTAAGCTGCGCAGGCCCGGGGCATCGGCGATCACGCCGGCGTCGCCCGGCAGTGCCACCATCACGCGCGCGACGGTAGTGTGACGGCCCTGGTCGTCGCGTTCGCGCACACCGCCAGTCGCCAACGTATCGTGGCCCAGCAGCGCATTGAGCAGCGTCGACTTGCCGGCACCCGACTCGCCCAGAATCATGGCGCAGCTCCCGGCAGGCACGCAGGAACGAACCTCGTCCAGGCCGCGCCCCTCGGCAGAGGACGTCACGATCACGCGCACGTCCGGACCCACCAGGCGGCGCACGCGGTCCAGATCGCGCTCGAGCTCCTCGGCATCGCAGCGATCAGCTTTGGTGAGCACCACCACCGGTTCGGCATCGCAGTCGAGCGCCAACACCAGCGAGCGCGCCACGCGGTCGAGCAGCACCTCGCCGGCACCGAGCGCCTGCACGATTAGCACGCTATCCACGTTGGAGCAGAGCACCTGACGCTCTCCGCGGGCACGGCCGCGCCAACGCTCAAAGCTCGTACGGCGCGGCAGCACGCACTCAATCACGCCCATATCGTGCCCGGGAGCGCGGCGCACCGCCACACGGTCGCCCACGGCAGGCAGCAGGACCTCGTCCTCGCCGCGCGACTTGGCAAACCCCACGGCATGCTCGGCGCGGAAGGTGTCGTCGGCAGTCGCCACCAGTGGAAACCCGCGATCCAAGCGCACCACGGCGCCAAGCTGCATCTGCTCGGGCTCCTCGGCATGTGCGCAGAAATCATCAAAGGCAGCCTGCTGGGCTTCATCGACCGGCAGGTCATCGAACGCCGGAACATCCTGCAGCGCGTCAAGTCCCGGCACGTTTGCCAGCAGCTCCTCGGCAGACGCGGGGGCTTCGGTCGCGAGCTTCCGACGACGATCGCGCTTAGCCCGCGCCCCCGTCGTCTTTTTCTTCGCCTTAGCCTTCGCCTTGCCCACAAGCGCCTCCCAGCACCATAAATCACAACTGAGCAGGTATTTTAAATCAAAAAGAGCTGGCCGGGCAAAGCCCGACCAGCTCACAAACTTTTCCTCAGCTTACGGTCCCGAGAGGTCATCCGAAGGCCCGCCCGCCGGGAGGGGTTTCTTCTGAGCGATCCCGCAGCGCGAAGCGCGAGGACCAGCGAAGAAGAAACCCCGCAGGCGGTCGGGCCGGTGGGAAGGATGGCCTTTCGACCTACTCCTTCTCGACCGCGCGCATGATCGCCTTGTAGATCTCCATCAGCGGGATGATCAGGAAGGCCAGGCCCAGCGCGGCAAGAACGCCCTTGAGCTCAAGCGTCACGGGGCCAAAGAACATCTCGGCAAGCGTCGGCTGCACGGTCACGATCACCGTCAGCACCAGTGCCAGCGCGGCAGAAGCCCACAGCCACTTGTTCTGCTTCTTCATGGTGAACAGCGACGCACGACGGCTGCGCATATTGAAGCAGTGGAAAATCTCGACCATGTTGAGCGTGATGAACGCCATCATCACGCCTTCCTCGTCGGCATTGCCGGCGATCATATCGACGATGTGGATGTAGCCCATGTCAAAGTACACGCCCACAAAGAAGCTCGCCAGCACCAGCACGGTGATGATCAGACCCTGGACCACGCAGTCCAGGCCCATATTACCGGCAAAGACGCCGTCCTTGGCGTTGCGCGGCTTACGCTTCATGATGTCGCCCTCGGCGTCCTCCATGCCCAGCGCGAGCGCGGGGAAGCAGTCGGTGACCAGGTTCACCCACAGCAGCTGCACCGGCTGGAAGATGGTAAAGCCGATGAGCGTGGCGATAAACACCGAGAACACCTCGGCAAGGTTGGCCGAAAGCAGGAACTGGATGACCTTGCGGATGTTGTCGTAGATGCGGCGACCCTCTTCACAGGCACCGATGATGGTGGCGAAGTTGTCGTCGGCAAGCACCATGTCGGCAACGTTCTTGGTGACGTCGGTGCCGGTGATGCCCATACCGACGCCGATGTCGGCGCGCTTGATGGACGGGGCGTCGTTGACGCCGTCGCCCGTCATGGCCACGATCTGGTCGCGCGACTTCCAGGCCTCGACGATGCGGGTCTTGTGCTCGGGCTGGACGCGGGCGTACACGCCGTAGTCCTCGATGTGCGCGTCGAGCTCCTCGTCGCTCATGCGGTCGAGGTCGGCACCGGTAATGGCATGGCTGCGATCGGTGACGATTCCCAGCTGCTTGGCAATGGCCACGGCGGTGTCGATATGGTCGCCCGTGATCATGACGGTGCGAATACCGGCGTCGTGGGCCTCGCGGATGGCGTCGGCGACCTCGGGGCGGACCGGGTCGATCATGCCGGACAGGCCGCAGAAGACCAGGTCGTGCTCGAGCGCAGCGGGGCTGCAGTCGCTCGGGACCTCGGTGTAGGTGCGGCTTGCCAGCGCCAGCACGCGCAGGGCCTCGTCGGCCATGGCCTTGTTGGCGGCCACGAGCTCGGCGCGACGCTCCTCGGTCAGCGGAACGACCCTGTCGCCGTCGTAGATATGGGTGCACAGGCCGATCACCACGTCGGGCGCGCCCTTGGTGTACTGCTCGTACTCGCCGTCCAGGGTCTCGACGACCACGGACATCATCTTGCGGCCCGAGTCGAACGGGGCCTCGCCCACGCGCGGGTGCTCGGCAGTCAGGCCAGTAAGACCAGCCTTGCCGGCATCGTTGACGAGCGCGCACTCAGTCGGCTCACCAACGGCCTCGCCCAGGTCCTCGTCCCACTGGGCATCGGAGCACAGCGCCATACCGGCCAGGAACTTCTCCTTAGGCGCAGCGAGCTCGTGCTTGACGACGGTCATCTTGTTTTGGGTAAGGGTACCGGTCTTGTCGGAGCAGATGGTCTGCGTGCAGCCAAGGGTCTCGACGGCAGAGAGCTTGCGGATAATCGCCTGGCGCTTGGCCATTTTGGTCACGCCGAGCGAAAGCACGATAGTCACGACGGCAACCAGACCCTCAGGGATGGCGGCGACGGCAAGCGAGACAGCGACCATAAAGGTATCGAGCAGGGCGGTCGGGTCGGTAAGGACGTTGCCCACGCCGTGGCGGATGATGTCGACGCCAAAGATAACGACGCAGATGACGATAACCATGATAGTGAGGATGCGGCTGAGCTCGGCAAGCTTCACCTGCAGCGGCGTGAGCTCTTCCTTGGCCTCGGCCAGGGCGCCGGCGATCTTACCCATCTCGGTGTTCATACCGGTACCGACTACGACGGCGCGGCCACGGCCGTACACCACGGTGGAGCCCATGTAGCACATGTTCTTGCGGTCGCCGAGCGGCACGTCGTCGGTGCCGGCGGCGAGCTCGATCACGTTGGCATGCTTCTCGACGGGCACGGACTCGCCGGTAAGGGCGGCCTCCTCGATCTTCATCGTGGCGCTCTCGAGCACGCGGCAGTCGGCCGGGACGGAGTCGCCCGCCTCGAGCATGATCACGTCACCGGGCACGAGCTCGGCGCTCGGCAGATGCACGAGCTTGCCGTCGCGCAGCACCTTGGACTGCGCCGCGCTCATCTCCTGCAGGGCCTCGAGAGCCTCCTCGCTTTTAGCCTCCTGGACCACGCCCAGCACCGAGTTGACGATAACGACGAACATGATGATGGCGACATCGGCAAAGTCCGCCTCGCCCTTGACCATGCCCGTGAGCGCGCTGATGACGGCGGCAACGATCAGCATGATGACCATGGGGTCGGCCATCTGCTCAAAGAAACGCTTCCACAGCGGTGTCTTCTCGGCTTCCTCGAGCTTGTTAGGGCCTGTCTTAGCGAGGCGCGACGACGCCTCGTCGTCGCTCAGGCCGAGGTTCTCATCGACACCTTGGTCGCTGAGCACCTCCGCCGCGGCGGACAGGTATTCCTTTTGCATATAGAGTCCCCTCCTGGGATTCGGGCCACTCAGCAGATTGATGCCCGATCATAATTCCCAGGAGAAGGGCAAGGGCTCATCAAGGCTGCCGTGCTGAGCGGCAGTTGATAGTGGAGCTATGGTACCCCAAAGCAACGCGTCTAGCCAAAACAATCCATTTGGAAATATGGTCCATAAGCAACGGTGCAGACCGTGTGATGCTCAATACTGATAAAACGTTTTTTCTTCGGCGCATCATCAAATTGAAATATCGCCCAGATAGCAGCGGTTAGAACGGTTGGTAAAGTTTTTGCATATACCGTTTTTCCGCAAAAAATGAACTTCTAATTCGGCATACGGTCGATTTTTTGGGGTATTCGGACGCCATTTCGTTATAATCAACTCGGTTTTATTTCTTATGGTTTATCTATCAGCGCAAGACGATGTCAGATGGAGGTCTGAATGTACAAGCGCACCAAGATTGTATGCACCATGGGTCCCGCCTGCGATAGCGACGAGACCATCCGCGAGATGATCAAGGCGGGCATGAACGTCGCCCGTTTTAACTTCTCGCACGGCTCCTACGACGAGCACCACGGTCGCATCGAGCGCGTCCGTCGTATTTCCAAGGAGCTCGGTATGCCCGTCGGCATCCTGCTCGACACCAAGGGCCCCGAGGTCCGCACCGGCCTTCTGGTCGACGGCAAGAAGGTTGCCGTCAAGACCGGCGACAAGATCGTCGTCACCGCTCAGCCCACGACCGAGGATTTCCACGGCACCTCTGAGCACATCTCCCTCGACTACCTGGCTCTGCCCTCCGAGGTCGAGAAGGGCTCCCTCATCCTGATCGATGACGGCCTGGTTGCCCTCGAGGTCGAGTCCGTCGACGGCCAGGACATGACCTGCGTCGTTAAGAACGACGGCCTGATCGGCGAGCGCAAGGGCGTCAACATGCCCAACGTCAACATCTCGCTGCCCGCCATCACCGAGCGCGATCGTCAGGACATCCTCTTTGGCCTGACCGAGAACATCGACTACATCGCCGCTTCCTTCATCCGCGACGGCGAGTCCGTCCGCGGCATCCGCGAGCTTTGCCGCGAGAACGGCGGCGAGCACGTGACGATCTTCCCGAAGATCGAGTGCGCCCTGGGCGTCGAGAACTTCGACGAGATCCTCGAGGCTTCCGACGGCATCATGGTCGCCCGTGGCGACCTGGGCATCGAGATCAAGCCCGAGCTCGTTCCGCACATCCAGAAGGAGATCATCGCCAAGTGCAACGCGGCCTACAAGCCCGTTATCACCGCTACGCAGATGCTCGACTCCATGCAGCAGAACCCGCGCCCGACGCGCGCCGAGGTTGCCGACGTTGCTAACGCCATCTACGACGGCACCGACGCCGTTATGCTGTCCGGCGAGTCCGCTGCCGGTAAGTACCCGGTCGAGGCCGTTAAGATGCAGGCCAGCATTGCTCTCGAGACCGAGAAGTACCTCCCGGCTCACGCTCCGCTCGAGGTTCCGGCTGACGCTCACGGCACCCGCGTTGTCAACAACGTTGTGGGTATGTCCGCTGTGAACATGGCCACCACCGTTGGCGCCAAGTGCATCACCGTGCCGACGACCACCGGTCGTACCGCACGCCTGATCTCGCACTTCCGTCCCAACATGCCGATCTGCGCGTTCTCCCGCCACGAGTGGGCCGTCCAGCAGATGATCATGTACTGGGGCGTTATCCCGCACCAGGCCGAGATTACCCAGGGCACCGTCAACGGCACGATCGTCAAGGCGATCGAGACCGCTAAGGAGCTCGGCTACGTCGAGGCCGGCGACCTGACCGTCGCCACCGCTGGCGATCCCCGCATGAGCGTCCAGCTCGAGGACAAGGTCTCCTCGACCAACGTCGCTTACGTCGCTCAGGTGCGCTAAATCGCACTTGCAAGCACGCTTGCATTGCAAAAGGGCCCGGAAGGCTTTGCCTTCCGGGCCCTTTTTCTGTGCCAATGCCGGCGCACGGCAAAACACACACTCATTTCTTTACCAAAAGCGCGAAATCCACCCTTCGAGACCCAATGAATAAAGTCCCAAGCGCTAAAAGTGTTCGCCCGGTGGCAAACCCACACCTTAACCGACGCTGCTAAATCGTTTTAGCAAGAGCCGGATTGACCTGCTTTTCGGAAGTATGCGGCAAATTCTGATACCTCCGAGCACACCCCGTTTTTTCGCAACAAAATGCCTGATAAACTAGCCTCAAAAGCCAGGTCTGCTCACAAGGTTTAGATTTTGCCGCATACTTCCGAATTGACACTGGCATCGCACGGTCCAAAAGCATATTTCGACCAGGAGGACGTCATGGACCTGACGCTATGCGGTCAATCCGCTTTTTACTATCACCGTATCCCGCCACAGATATTAGGCCTTTACCCTGCCATTAGCCTTGGCAATATGGATCGCAGATGTTGCGGCCTCGGAAGTCATGCAGTTGTAAAAGACCTGCTTCACGCACCGCTTCACAGGATTGTATTCACTCGGGCACAATCCGGGTCGCGAAGCCTGTTTAAATCGCACCTCCTGACCCAAGAGCCGCCTCCCGGGTCGTTTAGGCAAACCGAGCATGGGTTTGATGTCACATCGCCCGAGTTCACACTGCTCAACCTTGCTACGCAGGTCTCACGCAACCAGCTGCTTATGGCGTGTTATGAGATGTGCAGCTCG